>WGAP01000060.1 GCA_015494775.1 Flavobacteriales bacterium
TTGTCCAATTGCTCCTGCGAAAAGCCCAACAATAATTCCAAGTGAGCTTTCAATGATTGGTAGGACGAATTAATCGATTTGACCAATTTGAAAATATCCTTGACATTTTTTCCTTTTTCGGCAAACGCGTTAACCGTGGCTATCCACTGATCGGATTTGTTTTTCCACTTTTTGAACAAATGCGGAAGTTGCGGCTCATTTTTCGGCACCTGACCGATGATTCTATCGCTTAAATCCTGAAAATCGTGCAAATCGGTCAATAATTTTTCGCGTGATTGGGCGGGTTTAATTTTATTTTCCAATAACACCACATCGGTCAAAATACGTTCGGTCAATATGCGCGAGCGAAGCGTCATACGATACAAACCGGTCAATTGACGGGCATCGTATTGGGCCGAAACGCCCAAAGGAAGCAGCATTATCAAACCAACAAACAGCACCAAACGGGTTTTCATTCGGTCATCAATTTTTGAGCTAAAAGTTTTGTATGATAATCGATGGAATTGGCCGTGGCAAATAAGGTGCGCTCGGCCGAAAACAAAACATTGGACGTATTGTAACGGAAATATTTCCAATCGTTCAACAAACGGGCCATTTCATCCGAAGTGCGCGGATTGCGGGCGTATTTATTGCGAATGGCATAACGCAAAAGTCGTTCCACACGGTCGATGTTTTGTTCGAACAAGCTGTGCAAACTGCGTGCCATATCGTATTTGCGCGTCATAAATCCGATGTTGGTCAAATAAACGGATTTGCAAAAGGTGTATTGTTTTTTTAAATCCAAATGCCGCTTGTCGTTCAACTTGTATTTATCCTCGTATTTATTCAAAATCACGCTCAACAGGTTGTCCATCGTCATGCTGTCGTAATAAAAGCGGGCATAATTTTTCTTGTCCAAAACATCCAAAATATGGAAACGCATATTGTTCCAAACATCGGTCAGGCGGTCTAACTCGGCCTGGTAGGCGGCATCGTGCAAAACCTGATGTAAATATGTGATATTGTTTTCAAAAATACTGATGGCTTCGGCCAAATCCGGCTGTATCAGTTTGAAATCGGGATGATAGATTTCGTATAATTTGTCCCGTGCAATACGGAAGGAAGCCACTTGCATTTTGAGCATGGCTTCATAAACCTTCATTTGGCGGTCGGCAGCTGGGGTATCGTTACCCGCGTAGCCGGGACGAAAGAGCAATACCGTCAGGAAAAAAAGGATTATTTTTTTCATAAATCGCTTTTTCACGTAATAACAAAGATAGGGATAATCTTTTTTTCTTTCCCTTTCGGACGATACAAATACAATGCCACGGATGACAAATCCTCCGAAAACCCTTAATTTTGTTGTATGTCCAACGCCCCGAACAAACTCCGTGAACACGCCCGTTTGCTCCCCGCCCGGCCGGGAGTTTACCGCTTCTATGACGCATCGGGACGGATAATTTATGTGGGCAAAGCCAAAAATCTGCGCAAGCGCGTGCTTTCGTATTTTTCCAAAACACCTTCGGGCAAACACGCCCTGTTGATGAAAAATATGGCCCGCATCGACCATATCGTTACGGCCAACGAAACCGAAGCGTTCCTGCTCGAAAACATTCAAATCAAACAACACAAGCCCAAATACAACATCCTGCTCAAAGACGACAAGACTTATCCTTGGATTGTCATCCGCAAGGAAGCTTTTCCACGTGTGGAACTCACCCGGCGGCCCGAAAAAGGCCGCGGCGAGTATTTCGGCCCCTACCCTTCGGTGCGCACGGCACGCGTGCTCCTGGAACTTATCCGGGACAGCTATCCGCTGCGCACCTGTTCCTTGGACCTGTCGCCGGAAAAAATCGCCAAAGGACGCTACAAGGTGTGCCTGGAATATCATCTGGGCCGGTGCAAAGCACCCTGCACAGGCGAACAAACGGCCGGCGAATATGACCGTTACATCAAAGACGTGCGCCAAATGCTGCGCGGCAACTTCCGTCCGGCCTTGCAACGTCTCGAAGCGGAAATGCTCCGTGCCGCCGAACGCCTTGAATTTGAAAAAGCCCAAGCATTTAAGGAGAAATTGGATGCCTTGCGTAATTATCAAGCCCGTTCCACGGTGGTCAATCCGGCACTGGGCAACTTGGCCGTGTTCGGTATGGCGGAGGATACAAGTGCCGCCTACGTTAATTTTATGGAAGTGGCCAACGGCGCCGTTATCCGGGCCCGTAACCTGGAAATACGCAAGCGGATGGACGAAAGCCCCGCCGAACTCCTGGCTTGGGCCATCGGTGAAATTTTTGCACAAGTCGATGTGCACGCCCGCGAACTCATCCTTCCGATGCCGGTGAAAATTCCGTTGTCCGTCAAGCAAACGGTTCCCCAACGCGGCGACAAGCGTAAACTCCTGGAAATGTCGGAACAAAATGCGCGTTATTTCCGCCTCGAAAAACACAAACAACTGCAAATTACCGACCCCGAAGCGCACACCCGCCGTATGCTGGCCCAAATGCAGGCCGACTTGAACCTGGAACAACCGCCCCGCCATATCGAATGTTTCGACATATCGCATACCCAAGGCGTGGAAAAAACCGCCTCGTGTGTGGTGTTTCGCAACCTCAAACCCGCCAAAAAGGATTACCGGCACTACACGGTGCGCAGTGTGGAAGGCATTGACGACTTTGCTTCGATGCGCGAAGTGGTTTTCCGCCGCTACAAACGCCTGCTGGACGAAGGGCGGGAACTGCCCCAATTAGTGGTTATCGACGGCGGGAAAGGCCAACTCAATGCCGCTATGGAAAGTTTGCGTGCCTTGGGCCTCGAAGGGCGGTTGGCCGTAATCGGCATTGCCAAGCGGCTCGAAGAGATTTACCGCCCGGGCGACCCTGTGCCACTCTACCTGGACAAGCGGTCCGAAACGCTCAAAGTCATTCAGCATATCCGCAACGAAGCGCACCGTTTCGGCCTACGGCTTCACCGCAAACGCCGTAGCAAGGCGGGGCTTCATTCCACCCTGACCGACATTCCGGGCATCGGCGAGAAAACGGCCGTCAAACTGCTGCGTCATTTCAAAAGCATCAAACGCATTCGCGAAGCCGGCTTTGATGATTTGGCCCGTGTGGCGGGCAAGGCGGCCGCCCGACGGATTCGGGCGTATTTTGAAAAATAAGTTTCGGCCGTTGAAGTTACTCGGGCAAAAAGAGAGACCGGAATCGGTGCATTTTTAAACTTTGTTCATCATTCAAGCGCGATTTAACGCGCGGAAAAAGCGCCAGGGATGGGAGCGGTTATTTTGATGCTTTTCCTCGTTCTTTCTTTTGCTTGCCCAAAAGAAAGAACCAAAGAAAAAGGCACTTTTTCAATAAATTTTTCGGGGCGTCATCGGGTTAAATTTATGACGCCCCGAAAACCGCGGTCAAAATTTGGCGGGCTGCGCCCTGGGTTTCCAAATTTTGCCCGCCTATTTTGGTGAAAAAGACTTTTTTATTCGCTTCGCGTATCTTGGATTTTTTTCCATTAATACCCCGTGTTAAATTGTTCGGTATTTTTGTCATTCAAGCACAACTTAGCGCGCGGAGAAAGGCCGGCGGCTGAGTGCCACGACGAAGGAGTGGTGTATCGAAGCCCCGGCCGGCCGGTCGCATCGATAAAAATCAACTCAAAATTAAGAACTCAAAACTCATAATTAAATCCGCGCCAGGGATGGGAGCGGTTATGCGCGGTAAGCATCGCTTCAAGTATAAAATAACGCACCAAGTTTCGTTCTTTTTGCCGATAACGGCATTGACAACCCTCGCCATAGCTACGGCTATGTCTTCGGATTGCCGGCTTTGTTCTCGACAA
>WGAP01000061.1 GCA_015494775.1 Flavobacteriales bacterium
ACGGTAAGCCGCCCAAAATTTACGGACTGAATTCCACCGCTTGGCTGCGCACCAAAGCACGTACCAAAAAACGGCTCAAAAAATTGGCCTTCGACCTGCTGCGTCTCTATGCCGAGCGCAAGCAACAAAAGGGCTTTGCCTTTGGCCCCGACACGCCGATGCAATGGCAGTTGGAAAGTGCTTTCATCTACGAAGACACCCCCGACCAAGTCCGCACCACGGCCGAAGTGAAGCGCGATATGGAAGCCCCGCGACCAATGGACCGCCTGGTCTGCGGCGATGTGGGTTTCGGCAAAACCGAAATTGCCATCCGTGCCGCCTTCAAAGCCGCCGACAACGGCAAACAAACGGCCGTATTGGTACCCACAACGGTATTGGCTTTCCAACATTATCGCACTTTTGCACGACGGCTCAAAAATTTTCCGGTTACCGTAGATTACTTGAATCGCTTCCGTTCGGCCAAGCAACGCCGTCAAATCCTGGACGATTTGGCGGCGGGCAAAATCGATGTGCTGATCGGCACACACGCCCTTGTGAGCGATAAGGTCAAATTCAAGGACTTAGGTTTGCTCATAATCGACGAAGAGCAAAAATTCGGCGTTAATATCAAAGAAAAAATCAAAAACCTGAAAAAGCATATCGACGTGCTTACGCTCACGGCCACGCCCATACCGCGCACGCTACAATTTTCATTGATGGGCGAGCGCGATTTGTCGGTTATCAACACACCGCCGCCCAACCGCATTCCCATCCACACCGAAGTAAGGCGTTTCGACCGGAAATTGATCAAGGAAGCCGTTCAAAAGGAAATGTCCCGGGGCGGCCAGGTGTTTTTTGTGCACAATCGCGTGAAAGATATCGAAGCGATAGCAAGCATGCTGCGGCATGACATTCCCCAAGCGCGCATTGCGGTGGCACACGGACAAATGAAAGGAAGCGATTTGGAAAAAATCATGTTGGATTTTATGCGCGGACGCTACGATGTACTGGTGAGCACGGCCATCGTGGAAAACGGTTTGGATGTACCCAACGCCAATACCATGATTGTCAACAACGCACACATGTTCGGCCTGGCCGATTTGCATCAGTTGCGCGGACGCGTGGGCCGTTCCGACCGAAAGGCCTTTTGTTGGTTTCTCATTCCTTCGGAAGAAGCCCTGAACGAGGATGCGCGTAAGCGTATGCACGTTTTGCAAACCTACACTTCTTTGGGAAGCGGTTTTGAAATTGCCATGCGCGATTTGGAAATTCGCGGTGCAGGCGACCTGCTGGGCGCCGAACAAAGCGGTTTTATCAACGATCTGGGCTTTGACCTCTACCGCAAAATCCTGTCCGAAGCGGTGGACGAAACCCGCCGGGAAGTCATGGACGAACCGGCGCCGTATAATTTCCGCCTCGAACCCGAAGCGGTAACGGTACACTCCGACCGCGAATTTTTTATTCCCAACGGCTATATCCCTTCCTCGTCCCAACGATTGGCCCTTTATCGCCAAATCAATGAAGCCGGGGATTTCGAAGCGCTGGAACAAATTCGCAGTGAAATGCAGGACAGGTTCGGAACTTTACCCGAGCAAGCCGAGGGTCTTTTGCAATGGATGCGAATCAAGCTCCTGGCGGCCCGTTTGGGCTTCGAAAAACTGGTTTGGAAAAAGGATTTGTTTTCGGCCTACCCTACTTCGGATACTGCATACGTAAATTCGGATGTCTGGCCAGGAATTTTGGAATACGTTCAAAAAGATACCGGTAAATTCCGCCTCCGTCCGCGTAGCGACGGCGGGTTTATTTTGCAAATAAAAGGAATGAAAACACTTGCCGGTATTGAAAAAATATTGACCGAATTGGAAAAATTTATCCTTGATTCCCATAACTGATATTTCTCATTTTTTAAAAAATTTTTTATTGAATAAAAATATAAGCAAGATACCTGATGAAATTTTTGGCAATAACAAAAATTTTTATTTATATTTGGATGAAAAATTTAACCCTTAAATTCAAATCCTATGAAAAAACTCGGACTTTTGCTTGTAGCCGTATTGATTTCGGCTAATGCGTTTGCCAAAAACGCTTCTTTGTTCACCTACAACCACGCCAAAGTGGAAAAAGCCCTTGTGAGCGCCACGGCGCTTGACCATTTTGTAAGCAACCACGCCATTACCGCCGACCAATTAAGCGTTGACAACCCTGTTTTGGCCAATTTCAAAGCCGATGCCAACGTACCCGTTATGGGCCCCAATTCCGCCCTGGGAATTCCCGGATTTGTTTGGGGATTGATACTTGGTTGGATCGGTATTTTGATTGTTTATCTGGTTACCGAAGACCAGGAAGAAACCAAAAAAGCTCTATACGGCTGTATTGTAAACGCCTTATTGTGGGCAGGATGTTACTTCCTCATTATTGCCAGCGCAACAGCTTCCACTGCCACCGCGGCTTCTTCCTACTAATTCGGTTTACGACAATATATAAAGGCACCCCCTTCCGGGTGCCTTTTTCTTTTTGCAGTTTTTTTTCTAATTTTGATAATGATTGAACAGGAATTTTTTTATGAAAAAATACTTCATCCTCACCGGCCTTGTTCTTCTCCCCCTTCAACTGTTGTCCAAAAACGCCGCTTTATTCTCCTACGACCGCGCACGGGTACAACAAACTCTGCTCAATGCTACTATGCTGGATCAACATGTTTCGGCTCATCATATCCAAATCCACCGCATTGATCCCACAAATCCTTTATTGGCCAACTTTAAGGCCGGGGAGAGTTTTCCTGTTCTTAAATCAAATCCTCCCTTAGGTGTCCCGGGATTTTTTTGGGGGTGTATTCTTGGCTTACCCGGAGTTTTGATTGTTTATTTAACAACCAGCAAAAAATCGGAAAAAGAAGGCGTTCTTGTGGGATGTTTACTTCATTCTGCACTAATGGCTTTAATTATTATCGATATGTTTCAATCTACCGAAAAAAATATCGGTGAAACAGGTATTGCGGATGCGATTATGAGCGGATGTATTTAATTATTCGGATATTTTGCAGGATTTCCTTCCGCCCGGTTGCCCGAAAATCAATATATTTGTTAAACCAAGCATGAAGCCATGAGCCTCCGGCGTCCCAAAATCGGCCTGTTCTTCGGCAGTTTTAATCCCATTCATATCGGCCACATGATTTTGGCAAATTTTTTTGTTGAACATACCGATTTGGCCCGCGTGCGACTGGTGGTTACCCCGCAAAATCCCCTGAAAAAACGCGCTAACCTCCTGGCCGATTACCACCGGCTCTATATGGCCCGGCTGGCTGCCGAACCTTACCCCAAAATCGACGTTTCCACCGTGGAATTCGACCTCCCGCAACCCAACTATACCATCATCACGCTCTCCCACCTCGCCGACACCGAACCCGACAAACAATTCGTCCTGCTAATGGGCGAGGACAACCTGGACCAACTGCCCCGCTGGCGTAACTACGAGCGTATCCTGGACAATTTCGACATCTACGTTTATCCCCGCCGCGTGCCCCACGACAGCCCGCTCAAAGAACATCCACGCGTCTTTTACCTGGAAACCGCACCCATCATCGAAATTTCCGCCTCACAAAT
>WGAP01000062.1 GCA_015494775.1 Flavobacteriales bacterium
CAAGCTGAATATTAGCGGACAGCCCGGTGCCGCACATTGCGTAGCAATGTCGGCAGGCGCCCAAAAAAATCAATAAGCAAACAAAGGCATCGAAGCGGCCCAGTCGCGCACTTTGCCGGCAATACGTTCCAGTGCGGCTTCGTCGTGGCGGCTTTGCAGGGTTTCGTCGATCAGTTGGGCCACCAAATCCATATCCGTTTCCTTCATACCACGGGTGGTCAAGGCGGGCGTGCCGATGCGGATGCCCGAAGTAACAAAAGGCGACTTGTCGTCGAATGGTACCATGTTTTTGTTTACCGTGATGTGTACACGGCCCAGCAAACGTTCTGCGTCGCGTCCGGTGATGTCCTTATTGCGCAAGTCGATGAGCATCATGTGGTTGTCGGTTCCGCCCGAAATAATGTGGAAGCCGCGTTCCACCAAGCCGGCGGCCAGGCGTTTGGCGTTGGCAATGATTTGGCGGGCATAATCGGCAAATGCCGGTTGCAAGGCCTCGTGGAAAGCCACGGCTTTGGCGGCAATCACGTGTTCCAACGGTCCGCCCTGCATGCCGGGAAATACGGCCGAATCGATAACCTGCGACATCATTTTGATTTTGCCTTTGGGCGTGCGAATGCCCAAGGGATTTTCGAAGTCGCGGCCCAGCATAATCATTCCGCCGCGGGGTCCGCGCAAGGTTTTGTGGGTGGTGGTGGTAACCACGTGGGCATGCTGCAATGGAGAAGTGAGCAGTCCTTTGGCAATCAGTCCGGCCGGATGCGAAATGTCGGCCATCAGGAAGGCGCCCACCTGATCGGCAATTTGCCGGAAGCGGGCAAAATCCATATCGCGCGAGTAGGACGAGGCGCCGGCCACAATGAGCCGGGGTTTTTCCTTGCGGGCCGTTTCGGCCAGCCGGTCGTAGTCGATACGGCCGGTTTCGCGGTCAACGGAATAAAAGGCGGTTTGGTAGAGTTTGCCTGAAAAATTTACGGGCGAGCCGTGGGTCAGATGTCCGCCGTGTGCCAGGTCGAAGCCCAGGATTTTGTCGCCGGGTTTGAGCAGGGCGAAGTAAACGGCGGCATTGGCTTGTGAGCCGCTGTGGGGTTGGACGTTCACGTGGGCGGCGCCGAAAAGTTCTTTGGCCCGGTCGATGGCCGTTTGTTCCACCCTGTCCACCACCTCGCAACCGCCGTAGTAGCGCTTGCCCGGGTAGCCCTCGGCGTATTTGTTGGTCAGCACGGAGCCCATGGCGCGAAGCACTTGGGGACTAACGTAATTTTCGCTGGCGATAAGTTCCAAACCTTCGGTTTGGCGCTTGGTTTCCAGGTCGATAAGTTCAAAAATATGTTTGTCGGCTTGCATGGATAGGGTTTATGCGGTTAGGGTTTGGAAAAAGTCGTGCAGGGCTTGTATCAGTTCATCGGGATTTTCCACATAACTCATGTGCCCGTGGGGTAAAACGCGGAAAAACAGGTACTGATGCCGGGCGGCTTCTTTTTCAAAGGCGGCGGCATCGATCAGCGGGTCGTGGCGGCCGATAATCCAGCCGGTGGAATAATCCGTTTGGTCGAAAAACAAACGGCTACGGTCTTTACGCAGTTTCATGCCGGCCAAGGCGCCGGTAATGCCTCGGACGGGCATGCGAGCCGCTTGGCGGATGAGTTCGGTAATTTCCTGGTGGTATTTTTCGCGGTTGTAAGGGGCAAAAAAGCCGGGAATGGCTTCGGACAGGAAGCCGGTTTTATCGGTCATGGCTTTGCGTATGGCCAATTGGCGGGCGCGGGCTTTGGCTTCGTCGTCGGCATAAGGGTGGGAGTTGAGCAAAACCAATCCGGCGGTGCGTTCGGGGAACATTTCGGCAAAAGCCAAGCCGATATATCCGCCCATGCTGTGGCCCACAAGTACGGCTTTGGTTATGCCTTGAAAATCCAGAAGGGCACGGAGCATTCCGGCCTGTTCCTCCATGGTCAAAACTTCACCGGTCAGGCCGCTTTTGCCGTGGCCCAAAAGGTCGGGGATAAGGTAAAGGTTGTTGCTCAAAGCTTTGTAAACCGGCTTCCACATACGGCGGTTTTCGGTAAATCCGTGGACAAGCAAGACGGGTAAGCCGCGGAAGTCGCCTTTGATGTCGTAGTGAACCAAGGTGTTTTTGTAGGAAAAATACATGGATTGCTCGGTTTTTTTGACCTGTAAAAGTTACAACAAAAATCCGGCTCAAATCATTAAATCGGTCAGGTCGCGCAGGGCTTGGATGATTTCGGGCTCGTCGGTGAGGGGTTGAACGATGGCCGCATGCACCGACAGCCGTTTGGGCAATCCGCTGCGGATAAGTTTGGCGGCATCCACCAGCAGGCGCGTAGAAACGGTTTCGGAAAGACCCAATTCGTTCAGATTGCGGATTTTTCCGGCAATGCGCACCAATTTTTTGGCCGTATCACGGTCGATACCCGTTTCGTTTTCCAAAATTTCACGTTCGGCTTCCGGTTCGGGATACTGAAAATCGATGGCCACAAAACGTTGTTTGGTGGAAGGTTTGAGTTCTTTAAATCCCCGTTGATAGCCGGGATTGAATGATGCCACCAACATAAAATCGGGATGGGCTTTCAGGGTTTCGCCCAATTTGTCGATATAAAGTTGGCGCCGGTGGTCGGTAAGGGGGTGGATGGCCACGATAACGTCGGGACGGGCTTCGGCAACTTCGTCCAGGTAAATAATGGCGCCTTCGCGCACGGCGCGGGTTAGCGGACCGTCCAGCCAAAGGGTTTCGGCGCCCTTGATGATGTAGCGGCCAATCAGGTCGGTGGACGAAGTTTCCTCGTGGCAGGCCACCGTAATCAGGGGTTTGTTGAGCCGTGCGGCCATGTGTTCCACAAAGCGGGATTTTCCGGTGCCCGTGGGGCCTTTGAGCAACAGGGGTAAACGGTTTTCGAAAGTTTTTTCGAAAATATCGATTTCGCGGCCCACGGGTCGATAATAAGGTAAAGAAGTATTCATAGGAAAATAGTTCGGGTTCAAAAATAATCATTTCAAATCAATATGGCCGGATGGAATGACGGGTTTATGAGAAATGATAATGAGGCCATCAAAAGTTTGGAAAATTATTTCCGAAAGGTTGATAAACAGGTTTTTTTGTATAAAAATACCCGATTTTATGATATTTGTCATATAACGACCATTATCCATTGGGGTATGATTACCCTTTCGTTACCCTGAAAATTAGGTTGTCAGGCACAGGGCCTTGAAATTTGTAGTGTAAAATTAAAGTTATGGTTATCGCGTATTCCGTAGGGCGATTTATTATTGTGGCTTTGGACCGGAAAGCAGGCAAATTGACCCTTTCGCTCAGGGACCGCCGGGATAAACTTATTTCCGTTTTCGAATTCAATGATACGGATTTTGAAAAATTGGAAGTGGATACGCCGGAACCGATAATCTTGTTGGAAATCGACATCGACGGCCGGAAAACAAAACGCAAAATTTATTTGGCCGCTAAATAATACCGTTATGAAAAAAACCATTTTAATTTTTGCTTTTACGCTACTGCTGGCAGGGGAAATGAATGTCCAAGCCCAGGTGGGCATCAATACCGACGGCAGTCAACCGGATGCCTCCGCCATGTTGGATATTAAAAGTACCGACAAAGGAATCCTTATTCCCCGTATGACCCAAGCCCAACGCGATGCCATCGCCTCGCCGGCAAACGGTTTGATGATTTACCAGACGGACGGGATAAAAGGGTTTTACTATTTTGACGGTTCGGATTGGACGAGAATGCGTTCAACGACTTTGGACGATGCCTATGATGGTGTAAGCGGGCATGGATCGGGTAAAAATATTATCGCCGATGCCGGTCCGGTAAAAATTGAAGGAACGGATGGAATTGTTATAACAGGGACGCATGGTTCGGGATATTTACTTAACGGAACAATCGGGACATCGGGTCCGGGTACAAAAATGTTTTTCTATCCCAGGAAATCGGCATTTAGGGCCGGATATGTGGACGGAAACCAGTGGGATTATGCCAATATTGGGGATTATTCCGTTGCAATGGGATATTCTGCCAAAGCTTCCGATACATGTTCCATAGCATTTGGAAAGTCATCCGAAGCCACGGGAGAAAATTCCATAGCTATGGGGGTTTTATCCAAATCCACAAATTTAAGTTCCATTGCTTTGGGAAGAGAAAATTATGCGTATGGTGAGTGGTCGGTAGCCATTGGTGTAAGAGATACTGTGCAACGATTAAGTTCCATTTCTTTGGGATACGGGAACAATACATTGGCACAATTCGGTATTACGATGGGATATAATAACCAAGCTCCCGGTTCGAGCAGGTGTACCGTAATAGGCACTTCCTCCGTTGCAGATCATCAAAATACCATTGCAATAGGAACTTTTGTCAAGGCACTTTACAATTATGCCGTTGCAATTGGCTATCAGTCTGTTTCGGAAGGACATCATTCGATAGCAATTGGAGACAGTTGTCGTGCATATGCACCGGAAGGAGTGGCTATCGGTTATTATGCCAAGGCAAAGGGCTCGCATGCTATGGCTATCGGCTTTAATTCTGTTGCTTTGGGCGATGATTCTTATGCATTCGGCGGGACCGCAATAGGAAATCATTCGGTGGCTATCGGTCGATCGCATGCAGATTCTTACGGGGAGGTTTCAGTCGGACAATACAATTCGCCATACGTTGTTCATGACACAGCCAATTGGAACTGGAATGACAGATTATTTGTCGTGGGAAATGGAGAGGGTCCGAATTTAAAACACAGCGCTTTTGAAATTTATAAAAACGGAAAAATTGTTTTTAATCAATCCTATACGTTTCCTTTGAACGACGGAACCGCCAATCAAATCCTGCAAACCGACGGTAGCGGACAATTGAGTTTTGTCGATGCACCTGTTTCCGCATCCGGTTCCATTGACACCCATTCCGATGTGGATGTTACGACTAACGCACCTTCCAACGGACAAGTATTAACATGGAACGGAACCAACTGGGTTCCGGC
>WGAP01000063.1 GCA_015494775.1 Flavobacteriales bacterium
ATGACCCGCGAAGCCGCCCGGGCCGTGCGGAGTTTTCCACAAACCGACACGGTGTATATGTTCCTGGATACCGTGCCGCGACCTTTGTTCGGCAGCAAGCGGTGGTCGTTTGACAACTACGGGCCGCTGTATATTCCGCGCAAGGGCGACACGGTAACACTCACCCGCGAAAATTATCCGGTCTATAAACGCCTGCTCGAAGAATACGAAACCATGGAACCGCTGACCTATAACCGCGTGGAATGGAAAAACGGCAGTGTGTATATCAACGGCAAACCCGTCAAAAAATATGTGTTCAAGCAAAATTATTACTGGATGATGGGCGACAACCGCAGCCATTCCGAAGACTCGCGCGTGTGGGGCTTTGTGCCGTGGACGCACATTGTGGGCAAGCCCGTGTTCATTTGGTTCAGCAAGGACAATGTTACGGGCAAAATCCGTTGGGATCGGATCTTTACCACTGTAAGCGGCAAGGGCAAACGGGTAAGCTATTTTTGGTATGTAATGGCCGTCCTGTTCCTTTGGTTGGTGGTTTGGCCCTATTACCGCAAGCGGAAGAAGGCGGAGAAAAAAATTAAGTAGGAAATCGGCAATAGAAATTTTACCGCAGTATTTTAAAGCATATATCCTAGTTTGTATCTCTGTGGTAAAAAATATAAACCACAGAGTGGCACAGAGTAAAAATTAAAAAAAACCCTGTGAAACTCTGTGTAGAACTCCGTGTAACTCTGTGGTAAAAAAATTAAACCACAGAGTAGCACAGAGTAGATTTCACAGAGTAACACAGAGTAAAATATTAGATGCGAGAAATTATTATCGGAAATAACAAATCGGAAAATATAAAAACTCTGTGGAACTCTGTGTAGAACTCCGTGTAACTCTGTGGTAAAAAATTTAATTAACCACAGAGTCGCACAGCGTAAATTTCACAGAGTAACACAGAGTAAAGAATTGGAGGTAAAAAAAAATTTTGGGAATAGCTTAGTAGAAAAAACTCCGTGTAACGCTGTGTAGAACTCCGTGTAACTCTGTGGTAAAAAAATTAAACCACAGAATAATAAAATGGAATTCTAAAAAGCTCCTTGTAAAAAATACCCGGACCGGATAAAAAAAACCGCTCGCCGTTTTGACGAGCGGTTGAAGTAATGTTTTTCTGGAACAGGTTTAATCCAAATCGAATTTGATACCTTGTGCCAAGGGCAGTTCCTTGCTGTAATTGACCGTGGAAGTCTGACGGCGCATATAGGCCTTCCAGGCATCGGAACCCGATTCGCGGCCGCCGCCGGTATCTTTTTCGCCGCCGAAGGCCCCGCCTATTTCGGCGCCCGAAGTTCCGGTGTTTACATTGGCAATACCGCAATCGGAGCCCACGGACGAAACAAAAAGTTCGGCTTCGCGCAGGTTTTCGGTAAAAATGGCCGACGACAGTCCTTGCGGAACATCGTTGTTGATGGCAATGGCGTTTTCCACATCGCCGCTGTATTTGATCAGGTAAACGATGGGCGCAAAGGTTTCTTCCTGCACGATTTCGTAGTGATTTTCGGCTTCGGCAATGGCCGGCACCACATACAAGCCCGTTTCATAACCCGGGCCTTCGAGCACTTGTCCGCCGTAAATCACTTTTCCGCCTTCTTTTTCCACTTGTTCCAGGGCGTATTTGAAATTGTCCACCGCAAATTTGTCGATGAGCGGTCCCACCAAGGTTTTTTCGTCCAACGGATTACCGATGCGTTCGGATATTTTCTTGTAGGCGTTGATCATTTTTTCCTTAAACTCGTCGTAGATGCTTTCGTGCAAAATGATGCGGCGCGTACTTGTACAACGTTGTCCGGCCGTACCCACGGTGCCGAACACCGTGGACATCAATGCCAGGTTTTGGTTGGCATGGGGTGTAATGATTACGGCATTGTTGCCGCCCAATTCCAGGATGGTTTTACCCAGGCGTTTGCCCACCACTTCGGCCACATGGCGGCCGGTGGCAATGGAGCCGGTCATGGAAATGAGCGGAATGCGTTTGTCGGCCAGGAAGTTGTCGCCCATAACCGACGAACGGCCGATGACCAGACTAAATACGCCTTCGGGCACGTTGTTTTCTTCCAACACCGATTGGATGATATTGTGCGTGGCAATGGCCGTGAGCGGCGTTTTGGACGAAGGCTTCCAAATCACCGTATCGCCGGCCGTAATGGCCAGGGCGGTGTTCCATGCCCACACGGCCACCGGAAAGTTAAACGAAGTGATGATGCCCACCGGGCCCAGCGGTTGATATTGCTCGAACAGCCGGTGTTCGGGCCGTTCCGACTGCAAACTCACGCCGTTCATGGTACGCGCTTGACCCACGGCAAAATCGCAGATGTCGATCATTTCCTGCACTTCGCCTTTGCCTTCCACCAGGATTTTACCCATTTCGTAGGTTACCAGAGCGCCCAAATCATCCTTGTATTCGCGCAGTTTGAGTCCGATTTGTCGCACCACTTCGGCGCGTACGGGAGCCGGCACTTTGCGCCATTGGCGGAAAGCTTCCACGGATTTTTGCACCACCATTTCGTAATCGTCCAAAGTGGCGGTTTTGACTTCGGCGATTTTTTTGCCGTCCACGGGCGAATAGGATGCGGTGATTTTGCCGTCGGTGTCGTACCAACGGGTTCCGGTGGACACGCCGGGGTTCAGGTCTTTGATGCCGAGGCGGTCCAATACTTGACGGATATTCACTGTTGCCATAGTTCGATTGATTTTGGGTAAAAATACGCATAATCCTTGCATTGAACAATGATTTTTATTTGGGCGCCTCCCCGGACATCGCTTCGCGATGTCGGGGCCGCGTGCTCCGCTCAAACGGTGCTTGTCCGGCCGGTGGTTTTCGGCTTCGCGCTCTTCGGGCGCTTCGCCCCGCCCGTGCGTGGGGCTTCCTACGGGCGCCTCCGCCGGGCGGGAAAACCGGCGACGCAAGCGCCGCCGCACCGGCCGGCCGGCGCCCCGTAACCGCTGCGCCCGCTGGCGCAAAAAACTTTGACAATCCTGACGGCCCCTCAAACCGGCTTTCCGAAAAACGCACACAACGCATTGCATATCCCACGAAAAATCCCTAATTTCATTTGCGCAAATTCATCCGCCATGAACGATTTCCAACGACAAATACGCCAAGGCATTCCCGATACACTCCCCGAACCCAAACCCTACGATCCCGACATCAACCATGCACCGCCCAGGCGCAATATCCTTACCGGCGAAGAAAAAAAACTGGCCGTGCGCAATGCGCTTCGCTATTTCCCGCCCGAGTGGCACAAGGTGTTGGCGCCCGAATTTCGCGACGAACTCGAAACCTACGGCCGGATTTATATGTACCGCTTCCGACCCGATTATCCCATGTTTGCCCGCCCCATCGACGAATATCCGGCCCGCACACGCCAAGCGGCGGCCATTATGCTGATGATACAAAACAATTTGGACCCGCGCGTGGCCCAGCATCCGCATGAATTGATTACCTACGGCGGCAACGGTGCCGTATTCCAAAACTGGGCCCAATATTTGCTCACCATGCGTTACCTCTCGGAAATGACTGATGAGCAAACCCTGGTGATGTATTCGGGCCATCCGTTGGGATTGTTCCCCTCGCACAAAGACGCCCCGCGCGTGGTGGTAACCAACGGCATGATGATACCCAATTACTCCTCCCTGGACGACTACGACCGCTACAACGCCCTGGGCGTTACCCAGTACGGCCAAATGACGGCGGGCAGTTATATGTACATCGGCCCCCAAGGTATTGTCCACGGCACCACCATCACCCTGCTCAACGCCAAGCGTATCATACGCGAACGCTTCGGAAAGCCGGCGGATGAACCCGTGCTGTTCGTTTCGGCCGGATTGGGCGGTATGAGCGGCGCCCAACCCAAGGCGGGCAATATTGCCGGCGTGGTCAGTGTGGTGGCCGAAGTCAATCCGCGGGCCGCACGCAAACGCCACAGCCAGGGCTGGGTGGATGTGCTCACCGACGATTTGGACGACCTGACCGCCCGCGTGCGCTATGCCCTCCAAAAAGGCCAAGTGATTTCCTTCGGCTATATCGGCAATGTGGTTCACGTGTGGGAACGCTTTCTCGACGAAGGCCTCAAAATCGACTTGGGCAGCGACCAAACTTCGTTACACAATCCCTACAACGGCGGCTACTATCCCGTGGAACTCTCCTTCGACGAAGCCAATCGCATGATGGCCGACCAGCCGGAAAAATTCCGCGAATACGTTCACCGCTCATTGCGCCGCCAGGTGGATGCCATCAACAAGCATGCCGAACGCGGAACCTACTTTTTCGACTACGGCAATGCCTTCCTGCTCGAAAGCAGCCGGGCCGGCGCAGACATCCTCCGCCCCGACGGACGTTTCAAATATCCGTCCTATGTGGAAGACATCATGGGCCCCTACTGCTTCGACTACGGTTTCGGCCCCTTCCGCTGGGTTTGCACCAGTGGAAAACCCGAAGATTTGGCCGTTACCGACCGTATTGCCACCGAAGTTCTCGAAGAACTGCGGCAAAATGCACCGGAGCGCATCCAACAACAAATGGCCGACAACATCCAATGGATACGCGGTGCCCAAGAGAATAAGTTGGTGGTGGGTTCGCAAGCACGCATCCTCTATGCCGACGCTTGGGGCCGCATCGAAATTGCCCGCCGGTTCAACGAAGCCATTGCCCGGGGCGAAATTTCGGCGCCCGTAGTGCTGGGTCGTGACCATCACGATGTGTCGGGTACCGATTCGCCGTTCCGCGAAACGTCCAATATCTACGACGGCAGCCGTTTCACGGCCGATATGGCCGTGCAAAACGTTATCGGCGATGCCTTCCGCGGTGCCACTTGGGTTTCGTTGCACAACGGTGGCGGCGTCGGTTGGGGCGAAGTCATCAATGGGGGCTTCGGTATGGTACTCGACGGCAGCGCCGATGCCGACCGCCGGCTCAAACAAATGCTCTATTGGGATGTGAACAACGGAATTGCCCGCCGCAGTTGGGCCCGCAATGACAATGCCATGTTTA
>WGAP01000064.1 GCA_015494775.1 Flavobacteriales bacterium
CATTTCAATATGGAACTGCCCTACGCCGAACCCTACAAAATCAAGACCGTCGAAAAAATTCATCGCAGCACACAAGCCCAGCGCGAAAAATGGATACGCGAGGCCAAATATAACCTATTCAAACTCAAAAGCCGCCAAGTGTTTATCGACCTGCTCACCGACAGTGGCACAGGTGCCATGAGCGACGAACAATGGGCCGAAATGATGCGCGGCGACGAATCCTATGCCGGCTCCCGTTCCTACGAACTGCTGCGCGATACGGTGGAACGCATCACGGGCTATCCGCACCTTATTCCCACCCACCAGGGGCGCGGCGCCGAAAACGTGCTTTTTTCGGCCTTGGTCAAGGAAGGGGATTTGATTCCGGGCAATATGCACTTCGACACCACCAAGGCGCACATCGAATTCCGCAAGGGCATTCCCGTGGATTGCACCATCGACGAGGCCTACGATACCGAACATTATCATCCGTTCAAGGGCAATGTGGATTTGAACAAATTGGAAAAGGTTTTGAAAGAAAATCCGCGCGAAAAAATTCCGTTTGTCATCCTAACGGTTACCTGCAACACGGCCGGTGGTCAACCGGTTAGCATGGAAAATATTCGCCGGGTGTCGGACTTGTGCAAAAAATACGGCATTCCGCTCTATTTCGATGCCGCACGCTTTGCCGAAAATGCCTATTTTATCAAAAAACGCGAACGGGCCTACAAGGACAAAAGCATCAAGGAAATTGTGCGCGAAATGTTCGGTTACGGCGACGGTATGTTGATGAGCGCCAAAAAGGACGGATTGGTGAACATCGGCGGTTTTATCGCCCTTCGCGACTTGGAAACCTACCGCAAGGCCATTGTTTATTCCATACTTTTCGAAGGATTTATCACCTACGGCGGCATGGCCGGTCGCGATATGGGCGCCCTGGCGGTGGGTTTGGACGAAGCCACGGAATTCGATTACTTGGAAAGCCGCGTGGAACAGGTGCATTATTTGGGCCGCCGGTTGATGGAATTGGATGTTCCGGTGCAGCAACCCATTGGCGGACATGCCATCTATTTGGATGCCAATAGGTTTGTGCCCACCATTCCGCGCGAACAGTTTCGTGCCCAAGCCCTGGCGGTGGAGTTGTATATTGTGGGCGGCGTACGCGGAGTGGAAATCGGCACCATCATGGCCGACCGCGACCCGGTTACGCGCGAGAACCGTTATCCCAAACTGGAATTGGTCCGCTTGGCGATTCCGCGCAGGGTTTATACCGACAATCACATGAATTATGTAGCCGAGGTGCTCAAACGCATATATGACACGCGTCACGAGGCCAAAACCGGCTATCGCATTGTTTACGAGCCGCCCATTTTGCGTCATTTTACCGTGGAATTGGAAAAAATCTGAGCGGTGGATTTTCCGTAGCTTTGCGGTATGACCAGACAACCTGCTTACCGGCGCCCGCAGACCAAGGACAACAAAGGTCGAAAAATTGCCTATGTGATGGCGGTGTTTTTCGGCTTTTTGGCGCTTTTTGTCATTGGCAAAGGATGGCGTGATATGCAACGTAAAATCAAGGATTTCACCTATTTCGACAAGGTCTTGGAAGTAAAACGCGACACGGTGTTAAGCGATAGGAGCGGAAACCGTTTTGTTGTGCATGCAGGCGGCGTTTGGCGCGAACAAACCCGACGGCCGGGTGTTTACGCCTTGGATGGCACGGTGGAATTCCAAGTGGAAAAACCGGTGTGGATTCTCACGCCCGACAGTGTGCGGATTGTGGAAGGAAAAGGGCGTTTGCGTTCGGGCCGATTTCCCGAAATCCGATTACAATACGGAACGCTGATTATCGGATACGATACGCTCCGCGGCAAAAATGTTCATTACCACCAGGGCAAAATTCTTCCCTGAGCGCTGGGTTTTATAATGGATTTTTTATCGAAAAACGAAAGGTTATTTTTATTCCGTTGCGTTCCACCAGGAATTTCCATCGATGCAAATTGCGAAGCAAATATTTTTCTCTAATGCTTTCCAGGTTGTAGTTATAAATATTTTCGTCATTGATTTCGAGCACCACGTCGCCGGGCCGCAGTCCCGCTTTCCAAGCGGGCGAATTCCTGCGGACGCGGGCTATCACGATGCGGTTCATCAACCGGTAATAATAATTGTAGTATTGAACAAATGCAGCGTTGCCACCACGGCCTTGTCGGGAAGCATCGGTATGTACAATGCGTGTTTCCAAACGTTTGAAACGTATGGGAATTTTGCCTTGGTACATCAAGTAAATGCCGGGAATGTTATAGGAGAATTTTCGATGATAATCGTGGGGATATTTTTTGAGCAATAATTGATGATGCCGGAAATCCAAAATAACAAAAAACCTGCGCCACAATTCATTTCCCGCAATGCCGTCGAAGGAAAAATCCGTGTGCAAATGGCCATAAGAAGCCGTATCGGGGAAAGATGCGATAATGCGTCGAAACCGGAACCTGGTACCGGGGAAAGTCAGTTCCGCCGCACGGGTTCGACGGCCGTAAATTTCGCCGCTAAAACCCAATCCGAAATAATCGCGTAAACCGCGCATCGTGCTGTCGGGATGCACCCGTTGATTTTCGAATATCCACAAGGCATCACTGGCGCCCATGTCTATCAGGAGGTTTAAGGATTGCAAGCTGTCCTGCGGACGAAGGCGGATTTTGAGGCGGATATAGGGCTCGTCGTCGCGGATTTCCAGGGGCAATCGCCGGTAGGATTTAAATTTTTTTCGTGCAAAAACATCGGGGCGGTAAAAAATCAATTTTTGCCGTTTGAAATCGATTTTGACCGGATAATCCTTGACCAAATCGGTGCCGATAAATCCGTGAATAACTTCGCCCAGGTTTTCCGAGAACCGGAATGCTTCGGTAACCATATATACCACGGCCGAATCATTGACCAAACGGCCGATTTTCAACCGGTTGCCCGTGGAATACAGGGCGGGAATTTTTTCTTTGCTTTTACCCAAACCCGAAAGCCGGATTCTGCGTGCATTGTGCAAGTCCAACGAATCAATTTTTTCCAGATTAATCAAAACGGTATGCCTTACTCCGGTATCGAAAATCAATTGCAGGGGAACACCGTTTACTTCCACCCGCACAAGAATCAAATTATTGACCATACGAAAAGGAATCCGCACCTGCCGTGCCGTGCTATCGATAAATCGAAAGCGGTTTTGGGCCCGCAGCGAAAAAAACGGGCCGAGCAACAGGATAAACACCAGCAAGCATATGCGGCATTTTCTAATCATATTGAAAGTTACAAAACTTATCCCTTGCCGGCAATAGACAGCCATTGCCGTAGCCAATGGGGGTATCGAAAAAAATGATTATCCCACGGAATGTTATGCTTCGGGTTCGGTCTTGGTTTTTTTGTTGGTATTGATTTTGAAAGGAACATACAAGGGGCAATAGTCCAAAAACGAGGTAATGGCGGCAATCAATGCGATAACCAAAATCACGATTTGCCACGCATGATCCTTAATCACATCAAACCATACCAACAAAAGAAGCACAAAAGCGATAATCAAACGTATGATTTTGTCCGTGTAGCCGATATTTTTTTTCATAATGATTAATTTTTTAGTAAAAATACAAAAAATATCGACATGCCGGATGATAAATGGCAGGGCAAGGCCAAATTATTGTTTTTCGAGCAATTCCCTGACCTTGTCGTCGAGGGATTTTCCGTGGAGGTTTTTGGCCTGAATTTTACCCGTGCGGTCCAAAATCAGGGTTTGCGGAATGTAGCTGATATTGTAGGTTTGGGCAATGGGTTCCTGCCAACCTTTGAGGTGCGAAACGTGATACCAATTCAATCCGTCCTTTTTGATGGCCTGAATCCATCGGTCTTTGCTCTTGTCGAGCGAAACGCTGATAATGTTGAGTCCTTGGTCGTGATATTTTTTATACAATGCGACCAAATGCGGATTGTTTTTCCGGCAAGGCACGCACCAGGACGCCCAGAAGTCGATGATGGTAACCTTGCCCATGGCTTGGGTCAAGCTAAGCGTCTGGCCGTCGGGTGTGGTGCCGGTAAAATTGGGTGCCTGCGTGCCCACTTGGCCTACCGTAGCGGTGTTGAGGCGGCGTGTGAGGAATTTTCCGGCATTGGAACGTTTGGCCGTTTCGGGGTAGCGGGCGTAGGCATCCATAATGCGTTTGAAATCGATATCCTTGTTGCGTTGATAGGTCAAGCCCGTCAAGACGATGATGCCCGCCTGATTCAGGTTGCGTTCGCCGAAAACGTATTGGGCTTGAAGCATGCTGTCGGCAATGCGGAAAAAGGTTTCACGGGCTTTGGCTTTCGTTGCTTGGTCATGGCTTCGCAGTTGGGGGAACAAATCCCGTTGTTGCTTGGAAAGTTCGCGCATTTGTTCCCGGAAGGCCGTCAGGGAATCGTTGGCGGCACCGCCCGACACCCGGCTATCGGTAAATTTGGCCGAATCCAATGTTACTTCCACATCCCCGGCGCCCAGAATAAGCGGCAAACGTTGTCCGCTTTTTTCCAGGAAAAAAACATCGGGTTGATGGGCTTCGAAAACGTAGTTTTCGTTATCCAAAGTGTCCACGGCAATCACTTGGCCGTCCCTGTTTAAACGACTAATGACCAACCCCTTGGCTTTGTCGGCAGGGGAGATATGCACCCGGTAGTGCTGAATTTTGGGTGCCGAGGAGCAAGCGTTAAACAAAATGATTCCCGAAAAAAGCAGCAGATAAAGCGCGGAGAACCGAATACGCATGGCAGCAAGATTTTATACTTTATTTTTTGTTGGCTTCGTCAAGCAATTCTTTGATTTTGGCTTCCAATTTATCGCGGCGCAGATTTTTGGCGCGGATCACGCCGTTGGCATCCAAAATAAAAGTGGCCGGAATGGACTGAACGCCGTATTGACGGGCCACGGGGTCTTGCCAGAATTTAAGGTTGGACACATGATACCAATCCAGTCCGTCGTCCTTGATGGCTTTGAGCCATTTGTCCTTGGCACCGGGACGGTCGAGCGACACGCTGAGGATATTAAGCCCTTTGTTGTGATATTTTTTGTAAATCTGAACCACATAGGGATTTTCGCGACGACAAGGGCGGCACCATGAGGCCCAAAAATCGATGACCAAAACTTTGGATTTTTTCAAAATATCCGACATACGAATAGGTTTGCCGTTGGGGTCGGGGGCTTCGAAGTCGGGTGCTTTTTGGCCGATGGCCGTGGTTAGGTCGCGTTGGATTTTGGTCAAAGCGTCTTGGGCGTAGGATGATTTTTGCACTTCGGGGGCCAATTGGTCGTAGATGTTTTTGGCCCGTTTGGGGTCGTAATCCTGTTCGTAGGTAATCATTTGCAAAATAATCCCGCCGGTAAGGTTGTCCTTGTTCTTTTCGGCCAGGGAAAACATATCCTGAACGCGTTGTTGTTGCTGTTTTTCGTAATCCTGTTGGATTTGTTTAACCGCATCCTGGTCGTTTTTTTGAATGGCTTGGCGGTAACGGTTTTCCAAATCCTTCGAGGCCTTGGAGTATTCATCCAATTTTTTCATAAATCCCGCAAAGGCCATGGCGTTTCTATCGCCTTTTTCGATTTTTGAATTGCGGATATTTTGACCGTCGATATTTATTTCCAAATTTTGACCGGGTGTGGCCAAAACGGGCAAAAATTGACGGGTTCCCTGAATGTTGAGGTAAAGTATTTCGGGATGTTTCAGGTCGAAGCCCAAAACAAAATCATCGCCGGTGAGCGAATCTTTGTCCACCACCACGGGCTGACGTCCTTGCATACGCTGAACGGCAACCACTTTGCCTTTGCCGTCCTTAAAGGTTCCGGTAATGTGCGTATTGCCGGGTTTGTCCTTTGTGCTGTGGTGTTGGCAGGAAGGGATAAATAAAGTCAAGGTTAATGCTAACAGGAAAAAACGCAAGGTTTTCATGGATAAATAAAATTTTCGTGATTTGGCACAAAGGTATAAAAATTAATGTAATCGCCTTCGGCGATGAATTGCGGAAAAAACGGGATTTGAACGGAATGGGTTTATGATTTAATTATTCGACATTTTTCCCGAAATCACGAATGATTTTTCCGCTGCGCGTGCGCCGGAATTCGGGGACGAAGTAAATGGCTTTGGGCTTATCGTAGGGATGCAGTCCGGCAGCGTCAATTGTTTGTAATAATTGTTGTTTTTCTTGTTCATCACCTTGACCTTCCAGCACCAAAACCACCCGTTGGCCCAGTTTTTCGTCGGGGAGACCGGTAATGTAAAACGGCCGGTGGATACGGGGAGCCAAAGTTTGTTCCACCCGTTCGGGGATAACTTTGTGTCCGCCCGAATTGATCACATAATCCGCACGGCCGAGCCAACGGAAAGTGGCGGGACCGATAATTTCGACCAAATCCTGCGTAGCCAAAGGCCTTTCGGAAACGAGCGGGTCGTGAATAATCAAGCGGCCTTTTTCGTCGGTTTCAAAACGAATGCCGGGCAAGCCGTGATAGAACTCCGGCTCCCGGGCATTGATCATCTTTGCCGCCGCGGGATTGAGCGCGCGCACAGCCACATGCGTAAGGGTTTCGGTCATGCCGTAGGTGAGAAACAGCCGTGTTTTTTCCGCTTTTATTTCCTTCACAAAATCATCCCTGACGGGTGCGCCGCCCAAAATCAAGGTTCCGAACCGGCTGATTTTGTTCCTGTTGGCATAGGCCTGATAGGGAACCAAAGCACCGAAATCGTATGCGGGCCGAGGAAAATCCAAAACTTTACGAGCCGGCACCACATCCAAATGCCATCCGCCGGTTAGTGCACGAATCCACATCATTTTTCCGGCAATATAATCCGACGAAAGTGCAAGCAAAGCGCGCGAAGCGGGGGGCAAACCGAAAAAGTCGATGCTTCGCCGGGCAACGGCCACGGCGGTTTGTTTGGAGAAACGATAAGTTTTGGGCCGGCCCGTGGAGCCCGATGTTTTGACATCGAATACGGGTGAATCATCCAACCACCGGCGCAAGAAATCCGAATGTTCGGGATGATTTTCCGCTACATATTTTATTAGCATTCCGGCCGATGAAAAGGTCTTGCCGTTCAGGCGAAATTCCCGATGGATAATAGGCCCGGAGTTCATAGAAACGGATATTGCCAGTTTCGGTGGGGATCATAGTGCAAAGCATCGCCTTCCAGATACAAGGGCGAGGGAATGTTGTTGGTAAACAAACGGCCCGTGCCAAGCCCTTGCGGGATCGTTACGCCACGCTTAAAGGTGTATTGGGCAATGGCATTGAGTCCCACATTGCTTTCCAAGGCCGACGTTATCCACCAACCTATGTTCAAGCTTTCGGCCGCTTCGATCCAGGCGTCGGTGCCCGTAAAACCGCCGTGAAGCGAAGGTTTCAGGATGATGTATTGCGGACGAATAAGTTCCAGGAATTTACGGCGGTCGAAATCCAGGGGTTTGCCTATCAG
>WGAP01000065.1 GCA_015494775.1 Flavobacteriales bacterium
GACAATCCTCGCCATAGCTACGGCTATGCCTTCGGATTGCCGGCTTTGTTCTCGACAAAAATAACTTCGATTTATCCGACATTTTATGCTTGCTGCAACGCGTGAGGAACTGCAAGCGGGAGGCCGCTCCGCCGGCCGACGCGCTTGCAGCGGCCCCGCCGCGGCGCGCGGCAGCGCGCCGGGCGGATGGCCGGACGTAAACCTTTGAAAATCAACAGAACGCCCTGCCCCGCGGCAAAGCCGCGGGGCAGGGCGCCAACCAATTCGTTCCAACGTCCGGCCATCCGCCGCGGGCATTCGCCCGCCGGCGGGGCCCCGAACGTGGGCGGCCGGGCGCCCTACCCCACCTAAAACAACTCCAATTGTAAGGGCGGCGGCTCCTTGGGCTCGATTTCCTTGCCCCAATAGTTTTTCATAAATCCAAACTGTTTGTCGGTAACCCGCAGGATGCTCACCCGCCCTTTGGGGGGCAAAAAGGTTTTTACGCGACGCTCGTGGGCATCGGCCGCCTGACTGCTGGCCGCGTGGCGAATATAGACCGAATATTGAAACATGCTAAAACCGCTTTTGATAAGATTCTTGCGGAAATTGGCCGCGTTTTTGCGGTCGCGCTTGGTGTCGGTCGGAAGGTCGAAAAACACAAATACCCACATGATACGGTAGCCGTTTAGTTCCATAGGTCGGGGAAATAAATTTTCTTTTTCTGTCCGTTGAAACACTGTTGCAACGAAGCCGCCGTGCGGCTGAGATCCACCATCAAAGGGCTTTTTTCGCCATTGGGACGATAAACGGTGCGCGTGAGTATGCTCAGTAATTCCCCTTTGATTTCCTTGGTCAATTCCTGTTGGCCCGGGTATTTTTCCATAATCATCAGCACCCGTTCATCCACAACGGGCCGGAAAGGTTCCATGATGTCGTCGGCCAGGGCAAAACTGTTGTATTGGTTCCGGTGGTGAATGCCCAGGGTATTGAGCAATCCGCTTCCGGCCAAAGCCCGGGCAACGGCCGCACGCAGAATGGCATAGCCGTAGTTGAGAAAATTGTTGGGAAACTCACCAAAACGCTCCCTGTTGAAGGGTCGTCCGAATATGTTTTGCCAATAAAACCGGGCGGCGGCGCCTTCGCGGTTGGTGGTGTCGCCGCTGGCTACCTTGGCGGCAAAACCGCGTAGCGGATGCCGGTGGATGTTGCGACGTTCGAGCAATTGGGCTTGGTTGAGAATTTTCTTCCTGACGGTTTGTTTCCAAAGGTTTTTCTTCAAGGGTTCCGATGCCTTGATTTGCGCTTGAAAAATTTGCTGCTGCAAATGATGGCTGTCCAGGTTAAGGAACATGGATACGGGCAAATGCCGGTCGTCGCAAATAATTACGGCGGTATTTTGGCGATTTAGTTCCACCAGGGCCGGCAAGCTGATATGAATTTGTGGGTGTTCCAAAACCAGAAAACCCAAATCCTCGATGGGAACCGATACTTCGCGCTCTTCGAAAATGATGCGCAACTGCTGTAAGGCAAGCTTAATCCGTGCCTTTTGCGTGATGAGAATGGTTCTTTTTAGCATGGCATACAATTTTTTGTGTTAAAAATTCAAGATGTATGCCAAAATAGTATTTTTTAAGAAAAATATTTCCGCCTTGCTTAATAATACCGACCAATCCCGAATAAAAAAGCACCTCAAACGGAGGTGCAATAATTTATTTTCAGTGTTAAACCGGCATCAATGCACCCCCAAAATATGCCGCAGGTCTTCGATCATATTTTCCCAGAGCAATTGGGTTTCTTCCTCGCCGTCGTCGGAAAAATCGGTTACCAGCAGGGAAACATCGTCGGTCAGGTCATCGACCATGATGCGAAACTCGGTAAAATATTCGGTTTCGTTCCCGTCGGCGTCCAACCATTGGAAGCGCACGCGTTCGTTCTTTTTTTGACGGGCCATTTTGGCCTTTTCCCTGGTATCGCCCCAAATAAACACATAATTACCGCCCCGGAAAACCACATCGTCGGCAAACCATTGAGCCAGGGCCGAAGGCGATGTCAGATATTGATACAACATGGACGGCGATACGTTAATCAAATATTCGAACTGATATTTTTGTTTTTTGGCCATAATTTTTCCGGGTTTCGCGAGCAAATTAAAAAGAATTTTTCGGGAATTCAAAAATCAAAGGATTTTTGCGATAAATTTTTAATACAAATATTTGATTATCAATTTATTATCAAATTATTCCTATTGTTTTCAACAATATGGAAACCGGGTTTATTTTGAATGATTAATCCAAATGCTCAAAATTTCTCGCCTACGGAAGGTAATGCATCATTAAACCATTCGGCCAAATCGGAAATATTTTGCTCGCTCAGGTAATGGCCCGTAGGATATTCATTGTATTGCGGGTTTATTCCCGCCCTGCGAAGCCGTTCCACGCTGCTTCGGGCTTTTTCCACGGGAATAACATCGTCATAAAGCCCGTGAGAAACAAAAAAACGGGATTTTTCGGACGGAAAGGCCAAATCATAAGTTTCGGGTAAAAAGGTGCTCAGGGCGGCCACCAAAGGAAAAGTTGCGGGATTTTCTCCGGCCAACAAATAAGCCATCATTCCACCTTGGCTAAAACCCAAAAGGGCGGCCTTGTTCCTGCCGAATTGTTCCAATATTTTCTGCAAGCGGGCTTGCAAATCCGTCAGGGCTTGGCGGACATCTTCGGGGCGGGCATCGATGTTTCCGTCATCGTCCACATGCAGCGGAAACCAGGCATAGCCGCCAAAGGGCGTGTCCAACGGTGCCCGAAGGGCCACGGGATACAAACTATCGGGCAAATCGGCGGCCAGCATATAGAGGTCGGCTTCGTTGGCACCATAGCCGTGAAGCATCAACAGCGGCATTTGGCCCGGAACAATGGGCGTGTCGGGATGAAGGATACGGCCACTCATCAATCCACTTGTTCGGGCGTCAAATTGCTGTCGATCAAAATAATGTAGGAGGCCGTATTGCGGAAGCCGTTTTGCGGATTAAATCCGTAGAGGAAAATACGGCTGCTTTGTTCGGTTTTGCCGAAGCGTTTCAATCCGTCGAACAAATTAACGGCATTGGCCCGGCGAAGCACCAAATCCATCGTGGTATCGAAGCCGTTGAGCAAGGTGGCCGTGGGCAACAAGCCGTATTTCCGGCTGATGTATTGACGCACCCGCGGGTCGGCCAGCAAACGGTGGCGCGAAGGAAAATGCAGACGTATGGAAGCCATTTGTTTGAGGTCGAATTTGTCCAATGAGCGAAGCTCATCCAGCAAAAAGGTTTCCAGACGGAATTCGGCCGAAAGTCCGTCCAAGGCCGAAATCAAATTGGCCACCAACGATTGGTCCCGGGTTACCAAAACAATGCGGTTGAATTTGGCCTTGCTCAATCGCGCACTTAAATCTTCGATGCGCACCCAATTGCCGTGCTTGGATTTGCGCACTTCCATTTTGTTGAGCGTTCCAAGGCGGGCCATCACCGTGTCGGCGGTGGCGGCGGACTGTTTGTCGTAGATCACCAGGATTTGGCCGTCGTTGTTCACTTCGTTGACATAAGCCAGCATGTGATTGGCCAGGGAAGCGGAATCGCTTACCGATTGAACCAGGTTGGGATAACCGGCTTCCTTAAAATCGGGAACCACAATGGGCGTATTGAAATACATCAGGGCTTCGCCCGTTTTGCGGATATTGTCGGGAAAAACGGGACCGAGGACAAAATCATAGTCCGACAAATCGTTGTTCAAGAGGATTTTTTCGGTTTGCTTGGCATCGGCCTTGGTGTCGAACACATCCATCCGGATACGGAAGCCCATGGCTTCCAAGCTGTCTTTGGCGGCACGAATGCCGGCGTAGTAATCGGTTACCTTGTCGCGCAGGAGCGAAAAACAAGCTTTGCCCGTGCTGTCGGACGCCTTGAATTGATCCAAACGGAAAGGAAGCAACACGGCCATCCGGTAAACGGTGTCTTTGCGGGCGTTTTCCACCAAATTGGTAACAAATTCCTTGGGTTTAAGCCGTTTGACAATGCGGATAAACAATGGTGCATTGATGTCGAACACCACTTCGAAATCGGGTTTGGGAATGCGCAAGGTCATACCCGCTTTGAGGCCTTCGGCCAATTGCGGATTGTATTTGAGCAAATCCGAGGTGGTGATGTTGTAGCGCTTGGTCAAGCTGTAAACGGTTTCTTTGGGTGCCACCTTGTGATAGTAAAAACGGCCGTTGTCGGCGGGTTTTTCGCCCGCTTGGACTTTGCGCGGAATGCGAACGATTTGTCCGACTTTGAGCCCTTCGGTCAGTTCGGGATTGGCACGGATGAGTTCTTCCTGGCTAATGCCGTATTGTTTACTCAGCCCGAAAACCGTTTCCAAGGGCTGCACCTCGTGGTAAATGAATTTTTTGTCATCGCGCGTATGAATTTCGGCGCGGTTTTTGGGCACCACCACTTCCTGGTTTACTTGAAGCGGTTTGCCTTGGATTTCGGGATTGAGCCGTTCGAGATCTTCCACCGTGATTCCGTGTTCGTAGGCCACACGCCATTTGCCTTCTTTGGGTTTGACCGTGTAGAAAGTGTAGCGGGTGGTGTCGATGCGGCGGTGCGGGTCGGGAAGGATGGGAATAATGATAATTTGTCCCAATTTGATATTATTGGCCTCGATGCGGTTGACCGCCACAATATCGTCCACAGTGGTGTTGTATTGACGCGAAATGCTGAAAAGCGTTTCGTTCTCGCCCACGGTGTGGTATTTGAAGCCCACGTAATGTTTTTCGGACTGCAAAGTGTCCAAGGCGGTTTTTCCGAGCGGAATATTGATTACATCGCCCGGATGAATATTTTCGGAAATGCCCGGATTGTATTTGATAATCTTGTAGGGCGTTACCTTGTATTGCCGCGCAATGGACATCAGGGTTTCCTTGGGCTTGACGGTGTGTTTGATGATTTGCACATCGTCCTGCGCCCGCAAAACGAAGGCCGCGAGCAAAAGCGTCAATAAAAATATTCGTCGTAGCATATAACGAAACAAAAGGTTAAACGATTTCGACGCTAAGCCCTTGTTCGAGCAGCGCGCCGGCAATGGGTTCCAATTCGGTATAACTTCCTTCCTTGACCGCGCATTTGCCGCGCAAATGGGTGAGCCACGCGCATTGTTCGGCCTGTTCTTCGGTGTGGCCGCAATATTCCATCAGCATCACAATCACGTGTTCGAAGGTATTGAAATCATCATTGAACAATATCAACCTGTGGACCTTTTGGTCTTTGAGTTGTTCGTTATGTTGGGAAAATGTTTGTTCTTGCATAACCGGAAAAATTTGCCTTTTTGGGTCAAACAAAATTATATTTTTTTCCCTAGTCTAACAAATTCAATGCCAATCCAACCGTTTTTTTCCAACCGGCGGCCTTCTTTCCACGTTTGATTCGGCAAGCGGCCGCAAATAACAGGCAAGTCCGCTGTAAAAAAACCGCTGAGCATCAAACGCCCGCCGGGTTTGACTTTTCGCATATAGGCGTCCAAATCCCTGAGGATGATATTGCGGTTGATGTTGGCCGCAAAAACATCCGCCTCGGGTAAATCTTCCAGGACTTCGGCACCGCCCAACAGGGCCTCGATTTTCCGGCATTGATTGCGTTCGAAGTTTTCGCGCATATTTTCGTAGGCCCAAACATCGTTGTCGATGGCAAAAATACGGCTTGCACAGGTTTTTTCGGCCAGAACGGCCAACACGCCGGTTCCGCTGCCCATATCGATCAAGGTTTTGCCACTCAGGTCGGTGTCGGCCAGGAGGCGGAGCATCAGTTCGGTGGTTTCGTGGTGGCCGGTGCCGAAACTCATTTTGGGCGTTATCAAAATTTCGAGCATTCCCTCGGGCGCCGGCGGATGAAAATCGGCACGTATGTGGATGCGGTCGTCGATGGTTACGGCCGGATATTGTTTTTCCCATTCGGCATTCCAATTGCGTTGTTCCAGGGATTTGACCGTGTAGGGCAAATCAAAACCCGCTTGCGCCCAAAGCCGCGCCATCGTTTGCTCGTCGAATCTCGAAGCGGGAATGTAGCCCACCAAGGCATCGTTTTCTTCCACAAATCCTTCGAAACCCGATTGGGAGGCAAAATACATCAGCACTTCCCGCTGCGACGGGTCAAAGGTTTTGATGCGAATTTCGTAATATGCTTCTTGTTGCGTCATAAACGATTAAACTGATTCCGGTAAACATCAGGGCCGTGGCCCAAAAAATCCAGGCGGGCATAGCTTGCGGAATGGTGATTTTCCACCAAATCAAAAATCCGCGGGCAAAAATCAAAACATCCATCCACACAAATCCGGCAAAAAATATGCGGAAAAACAAGGGACGCAGCCGTGCAATATTTTGCAAACCGGCCCACCAAAGCAAAAATACCGAATAAATGCCCAAAAATACCCAGTGCAAATATCCGATGAGCAAATCCCTGATACGGTAGGCCAATTCCGCAAAATAAGGACACGAAGCGGTAAACTGAAAAATCACTTTCAGCGCCAAGCCGAAAAGGATGATATGGAACAATTGTTTTTGGAAACTATTAAAATGCAAGGTTTTAAGCCCGCCGTATAATTTACGGAACAAAAGCCACAAACCGCTCGCTTCGCAAAAAACACTGAGCATGGCCAAAAAATTGACCCAAAGCGGCGGTTTGGTCCACAAGGTGTTGGTCAAATAACCTATCAAAACGCCGCAAAGCAACAACCGGTTTATCCGAAGGATAAATTTGCCGGTAAACCGCATCCCTTTTGCCTCAAATAAATAAGCCACAAGCGCCAAAAGGGACAGGAAAAACCAACCGTTGTATTGGAAGTGCAAGTAAAAATAAATGTCCAGGTTATACCAAATGCTTTTTTTGCCGAGCATTACCATTACCGGGCCCAGTGTCCAAGGAGCAATTCCGGAAAGCAACATCATCCACACGGCGCTACGGCCCAAACGGAACGTAAGCGGAAAACGCCGGCGCGTTTCCCTCGGAATTTTTCCGAACCAAAAGGCCCAAACATAGGTTCCCAGCAGAAACAAGGAAAGGAAAGCAATCGAAAACCCCTTGTATCCTTGTAGCGGAAAGCTGATAAGCATACCGGCCACCATGGCTTGCGAAAAGACAAAAAGACGGCGGAACGATTTCCGGCCCAAACGCTCGGGCATCAAGGCATAGGTGAGCAACAACATAAAACCCGCATGCAGCCATCCCAAAAAGGCCGCATGCGAGTGGGCGTGTAACCAATATTCGTAGCGAAAACCGTCAATGGGCCAGGCCAAATGCCCGCGGACGAGCAATCCGTAGGTGGCGATGACCCACCAAAATATCAATGCCACAAGCCAATATCCGCGTATGTGTTTCATCAAATACGTTCGCCTTTGGCGCCGGGTTTTTCTTTGGGGTGCAATGGAGGCAGAAGTTTGGCTTTGGAAGGAAGTTTTCGCACCGGTGTTTCCTTGCCGTCTTTGGGTTTGATTTGGGCTTTGATGCGGATGGTGTGGGTCAAGCTTTTTTCGTTGCTGTGAATGGTGATGGTTTTGACCTGGCGCCCGCGTTTATGATTGGTGTTGAACACCACTTTGATAATGCCGCTGTCGCCGGGTTTAATGGGATTTTTGGGCCACTGGGGAACGGTGCATCCGCAGGATGAGCGCACCTTGGAAATAATCAATGTGGCATTACCGGTATTTTTGAAATGAAACACGGTATCGAGGATTTCGCCTTCGTTATGGTTGCCGAAGTCGATTTCTTCGGTGTTGAAGGTCATCACCGGAAATTTGGTTTGCTGGTTGAGTTCTTGTTGGGCCTTTTGGAGGTTATCCTTGTTGATTTTTTTCGAAGGGTCGTTTTGGCAAGCCGTCCAAAGGGCGGTTATCAGCAGTAAGAGAACGATTTTTTTCATATCGATGATTTTTTGGGGTTATCCATAATTTTGTGAATACGGTTGCGGGCCAACAAATCCTTGTAGGCATTGTCGAGGATGCCGTTGATGAATTTATTGGATTTGGGCGTGGAAAATTCCTTGGCTATTTCCACATATTCGTTGATGCTGACCGTAGGCGGAATGCTGGGGAAATAGAGCATTTCGGCCAGCCCCATCATCAGCAGGATTTTGTCCACCTGCGAAAGCCGGTTAAAATCCCAATTTTTGACCTTGCCGGCAATAATATCGCTCAGCTCATCGCGGTTTTGAAAGGTGCGCAGCAGCAATTCGCGGCCGAATTCCCTGTCGTCGTCGCTTTTGAACAGCGGCATAATCTGTTTGTCGGCCGTGTCGCCGGGTTCGAAACTGTCCAGGGTTTTCATCACCATCGTATTGGCTATGGCGATGTCATCGGCCCAATTGATTTCCCTGTTTTCCAGGAATGCATGCAATTTCCTATCGGGTGCGATGACGTTTTTGTAGGCGTCCAAAGCAAAAAGTTTATCGGCTTTGAAATCGGGTTCCGGAATGCGCAGGTATCGATTATATGCCTTGGATGTTTTTACCCGGTCCAACAAGTGGCGGATGAGTTCGGGCTCGTCGGCCCAGACGTGTTGGAGCCCGTAGCGGGCGGTTTCCTTTTCCAACTGCCGGTTTTGTTCCAGCAGGCGGCCGATGCGGTTATCGAGCAAGTGGGTATCGGGGTTAAGGTCTTCGGGGGTTTTGAGGTGTTTTTTCTTGCGGCGTTCGAGTAAGTCCGCTTCGCGGCGGCGTATTTCGGACGGCAAATTCAGCAGCAGCAAATAGAGTTTGTAGATATTTTCCAGGTTGGTAAATAAGCGTTTGACCGAAAGTTCGGGATCCGCCCCGCCGGTGGCTTCCTGTTCGGTGAGCAGGGCATAGAGTTCCTGCATAACTTTGGAGCGGATATTGCGCCTGTTCATCATAGATCGCCTGAATTTGCGGGACAAATTTACACTTTTTCCACCGGCTACCAAAGGGACGGGGCCTGGCTTTGGAATGGGCAGATTCAACCCCCAAATGCAACTTTTTGGTTTACAAACATAGTGAATAAATGATCTGGATTTTCATAGTCATATTTTTTTCTCGGTCGAGTGTTTAATTTACGATGAATTTGATTGAGGTTTCGCGTTGTTTGTTGATTGATTTCCA
>WGAP01000066.1 GCA_015494775.1 Flavobacteriales bacterium
ATGTCCAAGCGATCGACCACCTGAGAAACCAATCTTGCCGGATGATTTTGGGGGATATAATCATCCAATGCTTCGGGAAAGAGCGTAATTTGTCCTTGATTGTAGGGTTTAAACACAGGTTTCATCAGCAACGAATTTTTACTGCTAATGTACTTAATTCCAGTGAAATAACCAAATATTTCAACCTAAAATTTGTCATTAATTTTCAACAATCAAGGGCAAAAAGAGCATTCTAAAAAATATTTGGTTGGACTTTTTGGACAGCCCCCGGCGGCGCCCCCGAACCCGAGCGCCGGGGCGCCCTAAAAATCCTTTAAAAAATCCGCTATCAAAGCCGAAACACGCCGGGGATGCGTCATCAAAGCCAAATGTCCGGCGCCTTCCACCGGCTTTAACTCGCCCGTCAAACGGCCGTAGGGAAAAATACGGTCGGCCGTGCCGTGGATGTGCACATACGCCACAGCCGGAACATCGCCGCGCCAATGCAAAATGCTACGCATGGCCCAACGAAAATAGGCGGCATCGCGCATGCTCATATAGTCGGCATACAACTGCAAGCGCTTGCGCAGCGCACGGGTTGGCATCCAAGGCGCAAGCCGTTCGGGACGGGTAATAAGTCCGTAAGGGAAAAGCCGCCAAAGGCCCGTATTGCGCGCCAGGGCAAAACGGGGCGGAAAAGCACGATGCGTCTTGACCGTGGAAATAAAAATCAGGCCCGCCGCCGGCAATTGACGGCTCATTTCGTTGATAATCACGCCGCCAAACGACATACCGGCCAGGATGCTGCCGGGCGCTACGGCATAATGCCGGATAAGCCGTTCCGTATAGGCACCAAGCGGCTCGCGGGGGCTTTGGGGCATCAACCATTCCATAGGAAAGATTTCGTAGCCCGCCGGCCAACGGATGTGGCGGTAAATACGGCTTCCGGCGCCCATACCGGGCATCAGGTAAATACGTTTCATCCTTCGATGATTTTTCCGGCGGCTCCGTAAGCGGTTTGTTCAAGCAAGCGGACGCGGCGGATACTTCCGGGCAGTTCCGGCGCATAGGGAACCGACACGCGAATGTAATTGTCGGTCCAACCGTAGATACGACCCTCGCGGATGTCGTTTTCGAACAACACCGGACGGACGCCGTCCAATTGCTCCTGCACAAAAAGCGCATGCTTGCGCGCCGACAATTCGCGCAACAGGCGGCTGCGTTCCTTTTTGACCGCGCCGCTTACCTTGTCCTTCGTCCGCGAAGCAGGTGTGCCCGGCCGGTCGGAATAGGGGAATACGTGCAGGTAGGTAAAGGGCAATTCTTTCAGGAAGGCATAGGTCTCACGGAAAAGCTCGTCCGTTTCGCCCGGGAAACCCACAATGACATCCACGCCCACGCCTGCGTCGGGTCGCAATGCCTTGATTTGTTCCACCCGTTGCCAGTGCAATTCGCGCCGGTAGCGGCGACGCATCATGCCCAAAACGGTGTTGCTCCCGCTTTGTAACGGAATATGAAAATGCGGTAAAAAGCTACGGCTTTCGCCTAGGGTGAAATGAATAATTTCGTCGGTGAGCAAATTGGGCTCAATGGACGATATACGATAGCGTTCAATGCCTTCCACGGCATCCAATGCGCGAATCAGGTCGAAAAAATTCCTTGTTTTTCCTTGATGTTCGTCCTTGAAAGTTCCGATGTTGACGCCCGTCAGGATGATTTCCTTCACGCCTTGCCGGGCCAATTCACGGGCTTGTTCCACAATGCTTTCCAATGCGGGATTGCGCCCCTTGCCCCGGGCCGTGGGAATGATGCAATAGGTGCATGGATAATCGCATCCGTCCTGGATTTTCAGAAACGAACGCGTGCGGTCGCCCGACGAAAAAGCGGGCAAAAAACCTAATTGTTCCGCATCATCTCCTTCGATAATTCCACCGGTTTCGCCGCGTAGCAAGGGCAGGATATGTTGGTTCATGCGAAATTTTTCGTTGAGCCCCAACACCAAATCCACGCCCGGAATGGCTGCCACCGCCTCGGCATCGCGCTGGGCAAAACAGCCGAAGGCAATCACCTTGGCCGCAGGCCTTCGCCTCTTGACTTGACGGATCATTTCGCGCAGTTTTTTTTCGGCATTGGCCGTTACGGTGCAGGTATTGATGGCATACACATCGGCCGGTCCGTCGAAGGGTACGCGACGGGCCACCGAAATACTGCGGGCAATGGCCGAAGTTTCGGCAAAATTGAGCTTGCAGCCCAAAGTTTCGAAGGCAATGGTCGGCTTGTTCATGCCCGGGTTCTTTTGTTTCGTATCATTTTCCACCAAAGTAGCCACAAAATAACATAAACCCCCGAAATACCCAAAAGCGCGGGATAGGGATTCTCGCGCGAACTCACCGAACCCAAATACACCAACACCACGGCATAGGGCAACGTGCCCAACAAATAATACAAGGCAAACTTACCGAAACCCATCCGGTGAATGCCCGCCAAGCAGCAGGTGGACTCGGGCAACATGGGCAAGGCCCGCGAAACAATCAATGCACCGGCGCCGTAGGTATGGAACAACTCGCGCACTTGGCGCATCTCGTCCTCACCGCCGAGCACCCAACGCAAAATCCGGTGCCCCGACCAACGGCAAAGCATATAGGCCGTCAGACCCGATAGGAACATGCCCGTAACCGATGTGGCCAATCCGGCCCAAAAACCCAACAGATAACCCGCACTGGTTACCAGAAAAATCGTAGGCACGGCAAAAAACACATCCGAAGCCAACAACAAGGCAATAACGGCGGCAATCACTGCGGGCGAACTTCCGGTTACCTCGGCCACATAATGCTTCACATCGCTCACCGACAGCCAACCTGTCAGGTTCATCAGCAGGAAAATACCGACAAAAAATCCGATGATGTAAGCATAAAGTTTGAGCAAATGCTTCACACCCGGAACTTTTTGAAATAAATCAACGAAAGCAAAATGTAAAGCAACAAAACGAAAACAATGCCCGGAATGCCCATCCCGATCAACAGGGCGGCCGAAAGGATGATCAAAACATATTTAAGCGCATTGTTCCGCCACGACCAATCCTTGAATTTAAGGGCCAGCAAAGGCACGGGTGCATTGAGCATCAAGGCCGAAAAAAGCACAATCGACACGGCCGCCACAGGCATACAAAAATAGGGCGTCAGGAAAAAATGCGGGTAAGCAACAATGCTCAATCCTACGGAAAACAAAAAAAGTGCGTTGGCCGGCGTGGGCAGGCCGATGAAATGTTCCTTTTGGCGCGGATCCAAATTAAAACGGGCCAGGCGCAAGGCCGAAGCCGCCGCAATTACCAATGCAAACCAAGGCACCGACGAAGCGGGCATTACTTCCCGCCAAACACGGAACAACAAAAAGGAAGGTGCCAATCCGCTGGTTACCAAATCGGCCATGGAGTCCAACTCCAAACCCAAGGCCGAACTCGTGCCGGTGAGCCGAGCCGTAAAGCCGTCGATAAAATCAAAACCGATGCCTGCCAAAACAAGCCAAAAAGCCGTCATATATGCCCCGCGAAAAATAAAAATGATGGCCGCCGTGCCCGCCAAAAGGTTGAGCAAGGTAAAAAAATTGGCTAAATTGCGTCGGACAGGCATAAAATTTGCACGGTATTTGCACCGGCAAAGGTAGCTATTTTGAAAAATATGATTCGACGATTGCTTCTCATCCTGTTTGTCCCGGGGCTGCCCCTGATTGCCCGGGCGCAATCTACCGACAGCACTTTCGAAGCCCGCAGGCAGGAAGTGATGAAGCAATGGATGGCCTCGGACAGCGTGGAAATAACGCCCAACGATACCATTCCGGTATTTTCGTTGGACACCGTCATCTTGCTTCCCGACCTGTATTTTTCGCGTATGGCCGATTACTACAAATACCGCGTGCTTTGGCGCAAAACCGTCAAGGTGTATCCTTTGGCCAAACAAATGGGTGAAGACCTGCAAAAACTGGACGAACGGCTCAGCCGGATGACGCCCGCCCAACGCCGGCATTACAAACAAATCGTTGAACGCTATGTGCGCCGGGTCATTGAACCCCAATTGCACGAACTCACCGTAACCGAAGGACGCGTGCTCATCAAATTGGTGCACCGGCAAACGGGTATGACCGTGTATGAATTTCTCAAAAAATACAAGAGCGGGCTTTCGGCCGTGTGGTGGCAATCCTTGGCCAAAATCTATAAAATCGATTTAAAAATGCGTTACGAACCTGCCAAGTCCAAGGATGATTTTTGGATGGAAGATATCTTGCAACGCGCGTTTTCCGAAGGTATTTTGGACCGCACCCCTTCCAAGGTGCCGGTGGATTATTACAAATTGTTTCCCCGTTTTATGGAAAAAATGCCCGAACGCTACCGCCACCCCGAACGCTTTACCTCGAAACGAAAATTATTCCCATCTTTGCGTCGAATGGACAGCGTGCAAAGGGCGCGCCGACAACGCCCCGCCGCGTCCGGAAATCCTTGATTATGAAATTCGATTTTGACCGTCCGCTTGCTATTTTCGACCTGGAAACCACGGGCATCAACCCGGCCAAAGACCGTATCGTGGAAATCTCCATTCTGCGGGTGGAACCCGACGGCACCGAAACGCTTTACACCCGCCGCATCAATCCGGGCATTCCCATTCCGCCCAAGGCCACCGAAATTCACGGCATTACGGACGAAGACGTAAAAAACGAACCCAAATTCGAAGAAGTGGCCGATGAAATCTATCGATTGGTCGAAGATGCCTATTTGGTGGGCTTCAATTCCAACCGCTTCGATTTGCCTATGCTGGTGGAAGAACTCATCCGCGCGGGCAAACAAGTGGATTTGAAAAAGAACAAAACCATCGATGTGCAGGTGATTTATCACAAAAAAGAACCCCGCAACCTGTCGGCCGCCTACCGGTTCTACACGGGCAAAGAATTGGAAAACGCCCATTCAGCCGAAGCCGACGTAAGGGCCACCTGGGAAGTGCTACAAGCGCAATTGGAAAAATATAACGACCTGCCCCAAACCCCCGACCAATTGGCCGCCTTTGCCGGATTCGGGCGCTATGCCGACTTCCAAGGACGCGTGGTGTATAACGACCAAGGCGACGAAATTATCAACTTCGGCAAGTACAAAGGCCAACGCATCGAAGACGTGCTGCAAAAAGACCCGGGCTACTACGGATGGATTATGCAAGCCGATTTTCCCAATTATACCAAAATGGTTTTCCGTAATGTATATGAACGGATGAAACTCCGCAAACAGGAAGCCGAACTGCAAGCTCTCAAAGATAAATTCAACGGCAACAAACCCTAAAATAATTTTTCCGCACCTTGATCGAAAACAAAAATCTGAATCCCGTTCCCGAACGCACGGTTTTGGTCGGTTTGGCGATGCAAGGCCAAACCAAGGAGCAAGTGAAGGAGTATTTGGACGAATTGGCCTTTTTGGTGCGCACGGCCGGGGGCGAACCCGTTCACCGCTTTGTACAACGGCTCACCAAACCCAATCCCAAAACCTTTGTAGGACACGGCAAACTGGAAGAAATCAAACAATTCGTTGCGGGCCATGGCATTGATACCGTGGTGTTCGACGACGAACTCAGCCCTTCGCAACAATTTCAATTGGAAAAAGAATTGGGTGTCAAAATCCTGGACCGCACGCGGCTTATCCTGGACATTTTTGCCATGCGCGCCCGCACCGCCTATGCGCGCACGCAGGTGGAACTGGCCCAATACGAATACCTGCTCCCCCGACTCAAAGGGATGTGGACGCACCTGGAACGCCAACGCGGTGGTATCGGTATGCGCGGGCCCGGTGAACGCGAAATCGAAACCGACCGTCGGATTGTCCAAAAACGCATCGCCGACCTCAAACGGAAATTGGCCAAAATCGACATCCAAAAACGCACCCAACGCGGCAACCGCGGAAAACTGGTGCGTGTGGCCCTGGTGGGTTATACCAATGTGGGTAAATCCACGTTGATGAACCTGTTGGCCAAATCCAAGGTTTTGGCCGAAAACAAACTCTTTGCCACGCTTGACACCAAAACGGCCAAAATCCAAGTGGGGAACATCTCTTTCCTCATTTCCGACACCGTGGGATTTATCCGCAAACTCCCCACCCAATTGGTGGAATCCTTCAAATCCACGCTGGACGAAGTGCGCGAAGCGGATATTTTGCTCCACATTGTGGATGCCGCCCATCCGGCCCGGGACGAACATATCCGCACGGTACGCCAAATCCTGCACGAAATCGGGGCCGGCAACAAGCCCGAAATTTTGGTATTCAACAAAATCGACTTGCTCGATGCCGCCGCATTGCAACAATTGCAAAACGAATACGGCCGCCAAACACCTGCTCCGCTGTTTATTTCGGCCGAGAAAAAAATCAATATGGATGCGCTCAAAGAATCGCTCTACCGCCAAGTGCGCCGGATTCACGTCAAGCGTTATCCCAAGGACGATTTGCTCTATCCCGATTTGGATTTTTTGACGTAAATTTGTTTCCACCGCTTACATCCAAAGCATTTTTATGAAAAAAATTGCTATTTTTCTAATCCTGGCAGGCATTTTGCAATCTTGCATTCCCACGCGTAAACTGGTGTATTTGCAAGACGACGGCACCCAACCGGCCAAAGAAAAAACCGTGGAATACCGCTTCAAAAAAGGCGACCAAATTTATATCGACATCAAAACCCGCGACGAAGCGCTTAACAAATTGCTCGGCCGCAAAGGACAAAATAACGTGAATGCCATCAACGGGCAGAATTTATATTTTACGTCCTATTTGGTGGATAAAAACGGCCGAATCGAATTACCCGTATTGGGAAAAATCGATGCGGCGGGCAAAACGGCCGACGAACTGAAAAAGGATATTCAACAAAAACTTTTGGCTACCCAACTGCGCAATCCGCAGGATTTGTATGTCAAAGTGCTGCCTGCGGGTATTTTCGTAACCGTTTTGGGCGAAGTGGGCCACACGGGCAATGTGTATCTGTTCAAACAAAATCCCAACATCCTGGAAGTGCTGGCCGAAGCGGGCGATATTCAACTCACCGGCGACCGCAGGCACGTTACCGTCATTCGCACCCTGGACGACGGCACCAAGGAAATCGGCCAATTGGACCTTACCAAACGCGCGGCTATGAATTCGCCGTTTTTCCGGCTCAAAAACAATGATATCGTTTATGTTAAACCGCTTCCGCAAAAAACCATCGGCACGGGAACCACGCTTATTCAAACCCTTACCACATTGATGAGCATCACCTCCTTTGCCCTTTCGCTTTATTTGTTTACCCGAAAATAGGCGCCTGTGATGAATACGGAAAATCTACGCACCAAGCAACTCGGCGATACGGTAAATCTGAAATTGATTTTCCTGAAAATTCTGCGCAATTGGTATTGGTATGTCATTTTGCTGTTTATCGGCGTTTACATTGCCCGTTACTTCAACCGCCGGCGTCCCAATGTGTATGAATTGAATACTTTGCTGACAGTCAAGGACGAAAACAACCCTTATTTCACCACCAATATGAGCTTGGTGTTCAATTGGGGCGGCGTGAGCGACAAGGTCAATACCATTATCACCACGTTCAAATCGCGCAGTCATAACGAAGATATTGTCCGTAAACTGAAACTTTATATCGATTATTTTGAAAAAGGCAAATATTACAATATCGATATTTACGGCCGACAACCCTTTGAAGTCATCCTCAACGATTCACTTCCGCAGGCCGTGGGCATTCCGTTTCGCG
>WGAP01000067.1 GCA_015494775.1 Flavobacteriales bacterium
ACGAGTAGGCCGTGAGTTCCTCTTTTTCCTTATTCCAAACCACGGGCTCCACCACGTGCGGATGATTGCCGATAATGATACGGATACCCAAGCGGTGCAAGAATTTTTCCCAACGCCGTTGTTCGGGCGAAGGGCTTGTCCGGTATTGCCGTCCCCAGTGCAGGAACACGATAATGTCATCGAAACGCCCCGCAGCACGCAGTTTTTCCACATCGCGGCGAATGCGTGTGCTATCCAGGATATTGACAAAGCATCCTTGCGGGACGGGCAGGCCGTTGGTGCCGTAGGTATAGTTGAGCACGGCCAGGCGGATGCGGCCTTTCCGGATTTCGGTGTAGGGCACGCTGTCGGCGGGAAGTCCTCCCGAACCCGTGTGGGCCAGATTCAGTTTGTCGAGTGTGGCGGCGGTATTGACAATGCCTTCGGCATCCCGGTCGCAGCTGTGGTTGTTGGCCGTCATCAGGTGGGTGAATCCGGCGCGCTGCAAGGCCAAAGCAAGCACTTCCGGTGCCCCGAAACGCGGATAACCCGTATAATTCCGCTTGACCAAGGTGGTTTCCAAATTACCCGCCACTGCGTCGGCGGCGGCCAACCAAGGTGCAATCCATCCGAAGGATGCATCGAAATCGTAGCGGCCGCCCCGGGTGTCGAAAGCGCCTTGTATTTGCGGTCCGTGCATCATAATGTCGCCCGTAAAGGCCACGCAAAGCGTGTCGGCACCTTGGGCGCGGGCCGGGAATGGCCACCAAATCAAAACAAGGAATATCAGGTAACTAATGCGCATAAATTCGAAGTATTTCGTCCCAACGGGTGGTGTAGCGCGGCGAGCGGCGCATTTGGGCGAGTTGCCAGGCACGGGCCCGGCCTTGGGCGGCAATGCGCACGCTATGGCGGCCTTCGGTCAGGTTGATGCGGTCGATGATTTGCATCAAGCGGTGATGTTTCATATCGGGCGACGGCCGGAACAAATCCAGTTGGCGCTGACCCTGCGGTTGCAGGCCCGTGAGCATGATGCCGGCTTTTTTGTAGGCCAACTCCGGCCGCCAAATCCGGCGCAGCGCTTCGCGTGCATAGTGGATAAGCACAATGCTGCTGCTTGTGGCATAGGGCAGCGTGACGGTAAAATGCAGGGCCTGATAGGTTTGATGCCGGCGGAAGCGGTTGGTGCGTAAAAATACGGTGATGTAACGCGCCCACGAGCCTTGGGCCCGCAATTTTTCCGCCGCCACGGCCGTAAAATGCGCAATGGCCTCATCCACAAAATCACGGTCGGATGTGTCTTGCACAAAGGTGCGCGCCGTGCGAATGGCTTTACGCGGCGGGATACCTTGTTCCAAATCCCATACGGGCCTGCCCAGGAGTTCATATTTGGTGCGCAGGCCTTGGATGCTCATCCGTTTGCGAATCCAATCGTCGGGCAGGCGGACGAACTCGGCGGCCGTATGTACGGCTTGACGTTGCAGGCGCGCGGCATGGCGCCGCCCGATGCCCCAAACGTCTTCGACGGGCGTCATTTCCAGGGCGCGCCGGATTTTGGCCGGCGTATCGGCCACGGCCACCCCGCCGGGCATGTGTTTTTTGGCAATGCGGTTCAGGGCTTTGGCCAAGGTTTTGGTGGGGGCAAAACCGATGCTTACCGGAATGCCGATATAGCGCCGGACGCGCCGGCGAATATCCCGCCCCAGCGCTTTGAAATCCGTAGCAGGCGGAAACCCGCGGAAATCCAAAAAGGCCTCGTCGATGGAATAAACTTCCACGCCGGGCGTAAATTCGCCGAAAATCCGCATCATACGGTTCGACATATCACCGTAGAGCGCATAGTTGGACGAAAAGGCGATGAGTTTTCCGCTTTCGATGAGCTTACGCACCCGAAAAGCCGGCGTGCCCATGGCAATACCCATGCGTTTGGCCTCGTTGCTGCGGGCGATGATGATGCCGTCGTTGTTGGACAGCACCACCACGGGACGCCCTTCGAGCGAAGGGTCGAACACGCGTTCGCACGACACGTAAAAGTTATTTCCGTCGGCCAGGGCAAACACGGCTTACATTTTTTTGATCACATAGGTAACGATGCCCCAAATCATAAACTCGTTTTCGGGCGTTACTTCGATGGGCGCGTAGTCGGGATTGGCGGGCATAAGCAGGATTTTGCCGCCTTGGCGGCGAATGGTTTTGACCGTAAACTCGCCGTCCACAAAGCACACGGCGGTCATGCCGTCCCGCCAGTCCAACGAACGGTCGATTACCAGAATATCACCGTCCTCGATGCCGGCATCTTTCATCGAATCGCCCTTGACGCGGCCATAGAAGGTGGCGGCCGGATGCTTGATGAGTTCTTTGTTCAAATCCAGGGTCAGGTCCATATAATCCTGTGCGGGCGACGGAAATCCAGCCCGTATGCCGCTGTCGGCAAAAGGGAGTTCCAGGCCGGTAGCGTCGTCGGCGCGGTAAAAGGTAATGACGGGCGTTTGCCGTATGCGTTTTAGCCGTATCATTGGGGGTGATTTTTCGGTGAATCGGTTGTACGAAGTTACGAAAAGCGGCGGAAATTTTACCCCCCTGTTTTTTGGTGAAAAAGATTTTTTATTCGCTTCGCGAATCAAGGATTTTTCCTTGCAATATCTCAGAGGAAAATATCGCGCCAGGGATGGGAGCGGTTATGCGGCGAAGGGGCGCCCGTGCATTTTCCCGCGGGCTGAGGCGACCAGCAGGGAGCCCCACGCACCGCGGGGGCGCGAAGCGCCGAAATGCAGGTGCGGCCCGAGCCGCATTTGAGCGGACAGCCCGACGGCGCCGGATAGCGTTGCAGCAAGCATAAATGTCGGATAAGTCGAAGATAAAACTTGGTGTGAATGTTTTATGCTTGCTGCAACGCTGTGAGGAAACGGGTTTCCGCGAGGGCGCTCCGCCGGCCGAAGCGGAACCCGTGGCCCCGCCGCGGCGCGCGGCAGCGCGCCGGGCGGATGGCCGGACGTAAACATTTGAAAATCAGCGGGAAGCCCCGCCCCGCGGCGGAGCCGCGGGGCGGGGCAGCAACAAATTTACTCCAACGTCCGGCCATCCGCCGCGGACGTCAGTCCGCCGGCGGGGCCCCGAACCCGAGCGCCGGTGCGCCCTGTTCCTGATAAATTTTGTAATTTTAGCCCTTGAAACTGCGCATATGGAAGTAATTCGCCTTAAAGTGGAACGCCTGGTCAGTGCGCAAACGGGCACGGGCGCTTTCCTGATGATTTTGAAAGAAGTCGATAAACCCGAGGGGAAAATTCTGCCCATCGTTATCGGTCCTTTCGAGGCGCAGGCCATTATGTTCGGGTTGGAAAAAAACCTGAAACCGCGGCGGCCGCTGACCCACGACCTGATGCGCGGCATCCTTCGGAGCACGGGATACGATTTGGAAAAGGTGGTCATCCATAAATTCCAAAACAATATTTTCTATGCCCGTCTGTATTTGCGCAAGGGCGAAGAGCTCATAACAATCGATGCCCGGCCGTCGGACGCGGTGGCCTTGGCCGTGCGTTTCGATGCGCCCATTTATACCGTGCCGCAAGTGATGAAACAAACCGGCGCCGATGCCGAAAAAGCCCGTGATTTGGGCGTGGAACCCGGGGAAGCGGACGCCCGGGAACGGGATGAGGAAGAAGAAGACATCGGTCGGGAAATCGAAAATGTTTTGGACAAGTTCGAACAAATGATGAAAGACGACGAGGGCTTCAAAATGTTTGAAATCAATTTGGACGAGGATACCGCCAAAGAATTGGCCGAGAATTTTTTCAATCTGCTGCAATCCCTGTTCGGACAAGTGTATGAAGGCCCCAAGGGCAAGAAAAAAATGCCCGACGAGGAGGAATTGAAAAAAATGCTCG
>WGAP01000068.1 GCA_015494775.1 Flavobacteriales bacterium
CCATGCTCCAAAACACATATTTTTGCAAATCGCGCGCCGGCGCCCAAAATTGCAACAAACTGAGCAAGGCCCCCGAAAAAATACCGATCATCAAGCCGGCGATCAACAAGCTGACCACATTGCGCGTGCGGTAATACAAACCCAGGTCGGCCAACAACACCGCCACCGCTCCCACGGCCGCCGCCAACGGAATACCCCATTCCACCGGCAACGACCGGCCCAAGGCCATGCCCGTGAGTATCCAAAGCCCCACCATAAGTCCTGCGCCACCGCTCATACCCAGTACATAAGGCCCCGCTACGGGATTGCGAAACATTGTCTGCATCAACAGGCCGGCCAATCCCAAACCCGAGCCCACGGCCCAAGCGGTCAGCGCTTTGGGAATGCGGAATTGCCATAGCACGGTGCGGGTCACTTCATCGCCTTTTCCCCCCAGGGCTTGCCACCAAGTTTCCCAATCCAAGGACAGCGAGCCCCATCGCAAATCGGCTGCCAGAGCCAAGACCAACAGGGCCATCAGCAACAACCACAAAGCTAAGTTTCCTTTGACTTTCATGCCTGAACAAAGATAGCAAGCTTCGGGCGATATTTTAGGGTTCCGGCAGTTGTAAGCCATTAGCTTGTGCAAATATGCGGAAACATTTATACGGGCTACGAAGCCCTGGCCGCCTCGCTTCGCTCGGCGGCTACGGTCTTCTTCGCCTGCTTCGGGAACCTGCGGCTTCCACCGGCCAATGCCAAGGCCGCGCCTTGTTTCCCTCCGCGGCTCCACAAGCCTGCGCGCCTTGCAAGCGGCGGCGCTTGTCTTGTTCCGCGGCTCCCGACATTGCTTCGCAATGTGCGGGACAGGTTCCGGCAGCCCGTTCCGGTCTGCCTCCGCTACCGCATCAGCCCTATGGTCTGCCGCGGGCTCCACGAGCCCTTCGGTCTCGTTCCGCTAAAATTTTTATTGATGTGGGTACACAATAAATCGCGCGGGAAAAGGCCGGCGGCTGAGTGCTGCGAACGTAGTGAGCGGTGTATCGAAGCCCCGGCCGGTCAACACGGTCGCTTCGATACAATTTTTGCTACGCAAAAATCACTCAGCGACCTACAAACAAGTGCCTGAGTGCCGGTCGCTTTGATAAAATCAACTCAAAACTAAGAACTCAAAATTCATAACTAAATCCGCGCCAGGGATGGGAGCGGTATGAGCCGATGGCGGCGAGTAGGTTTTTCCGCCCGGCGGAGGCGACCTGAGGAAGCCCCACGCACGGGCGGGCGCGGGCGCGCGGCACGCGCGCCCGCGCAAAAACCGCGAGCCGCCAAGGCGAATATAAGCGGACAGCCCGACGGCGACCGGTTTCGGGGCCCCGAAACCGGTCGCCGGGGCGCCCTAATCCCCGTCCAAAACCTACGGATTTCCGCAATGTTTGGATTATAGGCGGAATTTGTAGTATTTTTGAATTGCCGAAACACCCAACGATTTCGTGATGCTCGACCCGCAGCTGTTGATTTCCGACATTCTCAAAGCCGTTCCCGTGGGCTTTGTGCTCAGTTTTTTTATCGGGCCGGTGTTTTTCGTGCTGCTCGAAACCAGCGCCACCAAAGGCGGGCGGGCGGCCGTGGCCCTGGACCTGGGCGTGGTGGTGGCGGATTTCCTGTTTATCGTTATCGCTTTTTTGAGTTCGTTCAAATTGTTGAAACAACTTACCGACCATCCGGCAATGTATTTGTTCGGCGGCGTGATCATGGCTTTCTACGGGCTTATCAGCATTATTCGCAAGCCCAAAAAGGAAAGTATCGAAAACGAAACCGAACTGGAATTGCCCAAAAACAACTACCTGAACCTGTTTTTCAAGGGCTTTTTCCTTAACTTTATCAACATCGGTGTTTTGGCTTTTTGGTTGGCGCTTATCATTATTTTTTCGCCCCAATTGGGTATGAACCCCGTAAGGATTTTCGTGTTTTTCGGTACCATTTTGGTCTCCTATTTCATTGTGGATTTGGGTAAAATTTACCTGGCCAAGCAACTGAAAAACAAAATGACGCCCCGGCGCGTAACGCGCATCCGTAAATTTATCGGCGTGATTATCCTGTTGGGCGGATTGTATTTAATTTACGAAGGATTTAGCGACAGCAAAGGTATTAATCACACCATTGACAACATCAAAAACATCGAACACCAAGCCAGCCAAAAAATAACACGCCCCCACTAAGGAGAGCGTGTAATTCTGTTAGGAAAAAACCATCCGTCCTTTTACTTCACTTCGAAGGAAATTTTGAGCGTAACGCGGTATTCGACGATTTTACCGTCCTTGACCACTACGCTTTGATCCTTGACGTAAGCCGAACGGATGCCTTTGACGGTTTCCCCTGCCTTTTGGATGGCGCGGGCGGTGGCGTCTTCCCACGACTTTTCGGAATTGGCCATCAATTCGATAACTTTAATAACTGCCATAATGCTTGTTTTTTGTTTGTTTTGTAACCAAAGTTAATCATTTTTTGTCGGTTTGCAAAATACGTTCGAGGGCCATTCCGCGCGAACCCTTTATCCACACGGTTCCGGCGGTTAGCCGGTCGAAAACGCCGCTGCGAATAAATTCGTCGGTGCCGGCAAACACCCCGGCCAAAAAATCCGCTTGGCGCCCTAATTGCTCGGCCGCACGGGTAAAATGCGGGCCGATGACATAAGCCCGGATGCCTGTACCCGCAAGACTTTCCAAAATATCGCGGTGCAAGGCCACAGCATCCGGCCCCAACTCCAACATATCGCCCAAAACGGCTATGCGCGGCCCGGGCAGTTCCTTTAAACTTTGAAGCGCGGCACGCACACTTGTGGGATTGGCATTGTAGGCATCCAAAATAATATGTAAATCACCACGGCTGATCCATTGCGAACGGTTGTTGGCCGGGCGGTAAGCTTCGATGGCTTCTTTGATGGCAACGGGTTCGATGCCGGCCAAAACGCCTGCCGCAAGGGCTCCGGCCATATTACGCGTATGAAAACCGCCCACCAGTTGCGAACGGATTTCCGTTTCCTTGTAGCGCAAGCCGGCAAAGGGCCCGTCGTGAAGGACTTCCAGTTGGATTTGTGCCTGCGGAAAGCCGGCAAAACTGTATCCGAAACGTTTCATGACTTCGGTATGCCGGCGTTGGCGTTCATCGTCCCAATCGATGATGGCCGTGCCACCGCGGGATTTCAGGGCACGATACAGGGCCGTTTTTTCCTTTACCACGCCGTTCAAATCGCCGAAAAATTCCAAATGGGCTTCGCCAAAACCCGTAATGTAGCCGTAATCGGGTTCGGCGATGTCGCACAATGCGGCGATTTCGCCGGGATGATTGGTGCCCATTTCCACCACGGCCCATTCCGTTTCGGGCTTTATTCGCAAAAGCGTAAGCGGAACGCCGATATGGTTGTTCAGGTTGCCTTCGGTGGCCAAGGTTCGGTATTTTTTTTGCAGCACCGCCGCCATCAGCTCCTTGGTGGTGGTTTTGCCGTTGGAACCCGTTACGGCCAAGATGCGCGCCTTCATTTGCCGGCGGTGGAAACGCGCCAGGTCTTGAAGGGCTTCCAAAGTATCGGGCGCATAAAAAAATCCGTCTTTGCCTTCAAGCTCGGATCGCGATGTAATCACCAAGGCCGCGCCTTTGGCGCGGGCGTCTTCGGCAAAGGCATTGGCATCGAAACGTTCGCCTTTGAGGGCAAAGAACAAACAATCCTTCACTTCCTTGCGCGTGTCGGTGGCTATGCAAGGATGCGCCGTAAAATATGCGTAGAGTTTTCGAATGCTTGAAGGCGAAATCATGCTTCGGGATTATTATCAATGTGCATAAGAAAAATAAATAAAAACGGCATAGAGCAACAGAAACAGCGAGCCCTTCCACCAATCGATGCGGTTGCGCGGCGGCAAAAGCGCCAAAGGCACCACCAGCAAGGAAATTCCAGTCATCCAATAGATGTCGTTGTTCAAAATACCGGCATCGAACCGGGCAATGGGTTTAATCATGGCCGTAAGCCCCAAAACCGAACCGATATTGAAAATATTGGAACCCACCAGGTTGCCCAGCGAAAGGTCTTTTTCCTTTTTGAGGGCCGAAATCACCGAAGCGGCCAATTCGGGCACGCTGGTTCCCACGGCAATCACGCTCAAACTGATGATGCGTTCGCTCACGCCCAACATACGGGCCAAATCCACGGCACCGTCCACCAACCAGCGCGAGCCCAAATACAGGGCCGCACCGCTTGCCACTAACCAAAAGGCAATCACGGCGGCCTTGACGTCGTGCAAATCTTCGTCGGGTTCGTCGTAGGCCGCATCGCCCGACCGGTAGGACTGCCGGACGATAAACACCACAAAAACCACCAAGGCCACAAACAAAACCAGCCCTTCGAAACCCGAAAGCCGGCCGCCCGTAAACAGGAATATCCACAGCAGGGCACTCATCAGCATCATCATGGGCCAATTGTAGGCGTAGGTGGGCCGTTTGACGGCAATGGGCACCAACACGGCCGTAAATCCGAGCACCAGGGCGATGTTGGCAATGTTGGAACCCACTACATTGCCCAGGGCAATATCGGGATGACCCTTGACGGCCGACAGCAAACTGACAATCAATTCCGGTACCGAAGTGGCAAACGAAACCACCGTCATGCCGATAACAATGCGCGAGATGTGCAAGCGTTGGGAAACGGCCACCGAGGCCCGGACCAAATATTCACCGCCCAACACCAATAGCAATATACCCAATGCCAACCACAATACCGCTTCCATAGGGCTTTACTTTTCAGGATGGGTCGCTTCCTTGTCCGTTTCGGTCAAGCGGGCCACAAACTCATCGAGCAACTCCGAGCGGCGAAGCAAGCCGAACCATTGCAGGATTTTTTTCATGTGCGACGGGTAGAATTGGTCTTCGTCGTAATCGGGAAGAATTTGGCGGAAAAAGTTTTGCAGCGTATCCTTGGGCGCGTTGGGTGCCGGTATTTCGCCTTCGTAAGCGGCCATTTTTCGGATTACTTGACCCAAGGAAACTTTGTCATCATAGGTATAAATAACAATATCGTCCAGCATCGACACGGCAAAGGGGGATGCTACAATGCGTTTGCCTTCGGTAACATGCTGGGCAAAAATGCCCGATTTGGTTTGGCCCAACATCCGGTAGAGCCCGGGTTTGCCGCTTACGCTAAACAAAATCAAATCTTTGGTGCCCATATCGCTTGGTTTGCATATATACAGCCCAAAGATAAATGAAAATCGGGAGTTTTAATTCGGTTTGTTCAAATCCTTTGTTCGAAATAAAGATGATAAATCGGTTTGCTCAGCTATTCCACTTTTTTGAGGCGCTCAATCATTTTTTGTTCCTTAAAAAATCGAATCAGTTTATTTCCTCGTATTGTAAACGTATCAACTGCATTTTTTTGTTTCAAATATTTTACATATTCGGGTTTGTAGTTAAGGCTGTCGATTTTATAAAACATGGTATCGCAAATAAGATAAAGTTTTCGTCCGGTGGTTTTCCATTTGCCATATTCTTTAATCGCGCAAGTTTCCAGATAAAAAGTGCTGTCTTTGTTCAACGCCAGTGAAGAGCCCACTGCAATTTTTCGAAATCTGATAATATCCCAGGGTTGATAATGATTGATATTTGTATAGCGCCGACCTAAATGGTTCGGAGAAGAACCGCTTTTACAAGTCCATAATATGGCGGCGAAAAAAACCGTTCCAATTAATATGCAAAATCGATAGGCGGGCAATTTTGTTCGGTTTTTTACAACGCTAATATTGATAATTTTTGCTAATTCAGAATTACAAATAATTCGTCATTGTTAGCAGCGAATACGTATTATTCCTTAATCACCCGGGCACGGAAAAGCTTATTGTCGGAACTGATACGCAGATAATAAACTCCGGCCGGTAGGTTTTCGAACCGGATTTCGTTTCCTTTTTGGGAACTTATGCTTTGACCTGCGGGATTGTAAACGCCCACGGCTTGCACCGTCCGGCCCGGCGGAAGAATAAGGTGCAGCGTCCCTTGGACGGGATTGGGATACATTTGCCATTGAGCGGTTATTTCGGGAACAACATATTGGGCACACTCATCCTCGGTTTCCACGAAATGGGTGGCGGGGTCCACGTTTGCCCAATGGGTTTGGCTCCACGAGGCATCGTCCACCAGGATGCAGTGGAGTTGCGGATTACCCAAGGCGCTGAATCCCATCATATTCCGGTTGTTACCATTGCGCAAATCCAAAAGGTTGAGAAAGGTTGAGTCGCAACGTAAATATTGTAATTGGGTTTGGGCGTGTAAATCCAAGGAGTCCAAAGGATTTTCGCTGACCAATACCGAAACCAGGTGAGTATTGGCTTGCAAATCCATTCGGGTCAGGTTGTTGTGGCTGGCAAAAAGCACTTGCAAGTTCATATTGGCCGTCAAGTCCAAAGCATCGATACCTATACCTTCAACAAATAAGCGGCGTAGCTGCGGGTTGGCATGCAAATCGGGCGGTGCGCTAAAATGATTGTTTTCTTCATCGTGCGGGATACTTCCCCACGACCACCAACGGCCCAGCACAAGATCTTCGAGCATGGGATTGTGCGTAACATCAATTCCGGTTAATCGGCATTTGTTCACATTGAGATATACCAACTCGGGATTGTGGGTTACATCAATAGACGTAAGCTGCGTATTGTACAGCATACTTAGATGTTGCAAATGCGGATAGGCCGAAAGGTCGATGCTTGTAAAATCCTGGTCGGCCAGTTCCAGGAAATGCAAGTTGGGAGCGGGCGGCAAAACTAAATGCTCGATGGGAATAAAATTCAGTTCCAGGTGTTCCAACCGCGTATTGGCCGACAAGTCCAGGGTGTCCAATTGGTTGTAGTAGCCGGCCATGTCGTCAAAGTCGGTATTGGAATAGACCAGAAAGCGCAATTGGGTATTTTGACTAAGGTCGGTGATGTCGAAAAAATTGGAACCGGTTATCAAGGTGTCCAATTGGTGCAAGTGGCTTATGTCCAGCGTGATGCGTGAGGTCATTTGGGATGATCCTGCAAAAAAAAGATTTAAATAATGCAAACTATCATTCCGACTTATATCCAAATCCCTAATTAAACATCCGGAGGCATTTAGTGATTTTAAATGCAAATTCCCGTTTAGATGTAAAGCATTGATTAACTGACCCTTAACATTTAGGTATTCCAGGGCATTGAAATCTTCGATACCGGACAAGTCCGATATAAGAGGTGTATAGGCCGAGTTTAAATCCAAAACCTTCACCGTATCGATGGCGGCGGTAAGCACTTGGCCATTGACGGTATGGTCGGGGTCCAGGCCGTGGTCGATAAGATATTGCTCGAAGTTGGGGTCGGGGATGGAGGTGTATTGGGC
>WGAP01000069.1 GCA_015494775.1 Flavobacteriales bacterium
ATGGGGGCCGATAAATACATTCCGAAAGACACGCCTTTCCTGTTGGAAATCAATGCCACCGATGCCGATGGTGACGCCCTGACATACACCTGGGACGAAGTGGACGTTTATCAGGATTCGGGTCAGACCGATGCCGCTCCGCAACCCACCAATACCACGGGGCCCATGTTCAGGGTTTACCCGGTGAGCACGAGTAATGTCCGTTATTTTCCGCGCATGTCGGATATTCTCAATGGAAATTACGGCAATACCTGGGAAGTTTTGCCCACGGTAACCCGTCTGCTCCATTTCCGTGGCGTGGTAAGGGACAACAATGCCGCCGGCAGCCAAACGGCCGATGACGAAATTTATTTGGGCGTGCGCAACGATGCCGGTCCTTTCCGCGTAACTTCGCACAGTTCGGATGTGCATGTGCATGCAGGGGATGCGCTCAATATAACTTGGAACGTTGCCGGAACCGATGGCGGGCAGGTCAATACGCCCACGGTGGATATTTTGCTTTCGTTGGACGGCGGGCAAACCTTTACGGTGCCTTTGGCCACCAACGTGCCCAACGACGGCTCGGAAACCGTTACCATTCCTTCGGGTGCCGATACGCCTAACGGACATTATATGGTCAAGGGGCACGATAATTATTTCTTTGATGTGAACAAAGGAAACATTATGATCGGCGATTATCAAACCGTTTGTGCCGATTATAACAACACATCCTCCGTTTCCATCCCCGATAATGACCCCAACGGCATTACTTCCACCATCCAAGTGTCCGATTCCTATTCCATCAGTGATTTGAATGTATCGGTGAACATTTCGCATACTTATATTCAAGATTTGAAAATCAAATTAACATCTCCCAACGGAACCGAGGTAACGCTCTTTAACCAAAATTGCAGTTCGCAGGATAATATCGTTACAACCTTTGATGACGACGGGCCTGCAATGGATTGTGGCGGAATGGCCGGAGGCAATGTTTATCATCCCGTAGGAAACCTGTCGGATTTCAATGGCGAAAATATGAACGGAACCTGGACGTTGTTTGTTTCGGATAATTATAGTGGTGATACGGGAACACTCCACAGTTGGTCGCTACATATTTGCCATACGGAACATGTAAACGTGGCGGAAGTGCCCGTGGATGCTTTGCGCGTTTATCCCAATCCGGCCACGCGCATGGTCACGGTGGATTATCATGCAACTACGGCCAAACAAAGCATTCGCATCACGGACTTAAACGGACGGCTGATTTATGAGGCGAATCCCGCCCGAACCGGCGCCGTTTCCCGCCGTATCGACGTATCGCAGTGGGCACGTGGTGTTTACTTGATGCGTATTGCCGATGGCGACCGCTTGTCGGTTAGGAAATTGATCGTGGAATAAATCCTTTGTTTTTTAATAAAAAATAACCGAGGGAGCCCGCAAAACGGGTTCCCTTTTCCATTTTTATATTTTGGGATTATGTCGTATTTTCGCACAGATTTGAAAAAAACCTAAAATGGCAATACTCGGAAAAATTCAACGCAGCTCCGGCGTAGCAATTATTGTGGTCGGTTTGGCCTTATTTGCCTTCCTGATAATGGGATTGCTCAAAAACAGTTCATCGCTTTTCCGTCCCGCGCGGGATTATGTGGGGAAGGTCAACGGCGTAAAGATTCCCACCAAGGAATTTCAGGAATACCGTGCCAATCTGCAAAAACGTTACGGTGCCAATTATTCCGGTTCATTGACCATGCGTCAGGCCTGGGATTATTTTGTCAATAAGGAATTGCTTCAAGATGAGTTTAAGAAAACCGGCGTAATCGTTTCCGACGACCGCGTGTTTGATGTGCTCAAAAACGACCCGAACATCCGTAGGATGTTTACCACCCCCCAAGGTGTGTTCGACGAAAACCAATTGATCGATTATTTGGAAAAAATCAATGACAGCAAAAACATCAATCCCCGAGATTATCAGGCCTGGCAACAATTTGTCAAAGGCATCAAAGAAAACGAAGGGCGTAAAATCTTTACCTATTTGGTGCGCGGTGCGCTTAATCCAACGGTAAAAGAAGGCGAATGGGCCTACCGCAAGGAAACCGACAAGGTAAGTTTCGATTTTGTAACCGTGCCTTATTCCCAAATTCCCGATTCGGTGGTGCAAGTAACCGAAGACGACATCAAAAATTACGTGGCCGCCCATCCCGACAAATACAAAGTGAAGGAAAGCCGCGATTTGCTTTTTGTCAAATTCGAAAACAAACCTTCCAAATCGGATTATGCTACGGTGCGTGCCAAAATACAATCCCTGATTGAAGACAAAGTGGTATTCAACGAAAAAACCAACAAAAACGACACTGTTCCCGGTTTCCGCCATACGACCGACGCCGATGCTTTTGTCAAAAAATATTCCGACAATTATCGTCCCGTGCGTTGGTTTACGGCCGATGAATTACCCAAAGACATTGCCGACACTTTGAAAAAACTTCACAAAGGCGATGTTTTCGGGCCCTATTTGCGCAAGGACAAATTTTTCGTTTACAAAATTGTTGACCGCAAGGATAATGTACCCGCCACGGCCGATGCTTCGCATATTTTGATTTCCTACAAAGGGACCGGCATTCCGGGCGTTACCCGTAGCGAAGACGAAGCTCGCAAATTGGCCGATAGTTTGTTGAACGTGATTAAGCGAAATCCTTCGAAATTCGCCGATTTGGTCAAAAAATACACCGACGACAAAGCATCGGTGGCCCAAGGCGGAGCTTATAAGGATTTTTCTTTCGGTAAAATGGTGGAACCGTTTAGCGAATTCGTATTTACACACAAAAAAGGCGATATAGGCATTGCCAAAACCCGTTTCGGTTACCACATTATCCGCGTGGATAAATTGAGCAAGGAAAAAACCTCGCTTTTCAAATTGGCCGAGCTCAGCAAGAATGTGGAACCCAGCGAAGCCACCACCGACAGCATCTATGCCCAAGTGGCCGTGTTTACGCAGCAGGCCATCAAAGACGGCGATTTGAACAAAACCGCCAAGGCCAAAGGCAAATCCGTGATGCCCATCAAAAAAGTTTACCGCTACGAAGCCAATTTACCCGGCCTGGGCGACCAACCCGAATTAGTCCGTTGGTTGTATAACAAAAAAACCAAAGTGGGCGATGTGCGCCGGTTCGAAACCAAAGACGGCTATGTGGTGGTTCAATACACGGGCCGCACCCCCGAAGGCCCCATGCCCGTATCCGAAGCTTCGGTTTTGGTAAAACCCATTTTGCTCAAACAAAAGAAATTCGCCTACATCAAGGACAAACTCAAAGGCCATTCGCTCGAAGAGATTGCCAAAAACAGCAAAGGCCAAAAGGGTCATGTGGAAGACGTTACTTTGGATGCACCGATGATTCCCGGCATGGGCAAAGAACCCGTGGTAGTGGCCGTGGCCTTTGTAACGCCCATCGGCAAAATTTCCGACCCCATCCGCGGCGAATACGGCGCTTTTGTGGTAAGTCCCACCAAAATTACGCCCGCACCCAAATTGGACAGCTATTACCCCTACGTAGCCCAATTGCAGCGCAAGGAAAGCAACAATGTGCTCAACCGCATCCTGACCGCACTGAAAGACAAGGCCAAAATCAAGGATAACAGGCCCGCGTTGGGATATTAATTCCCATGGCCAAACCTTTTTTACCCGTCCTGCCAAGGGCGGGTTTTTTCATTTATAATCGACAACGGAAAATATATTCGGTTTTTGAAAAATTATTGCTTTCCCCCCTTCAACGGAACAAACGTAAATTCCCCGTAGGAACGCGTGTGCAAATGGCCTTCCTTATCCTTTTCGATGCGTAGCATTTCCTGGACGCCCGTTCCCACGGGAATGACCATCACGCCACCCGGGGCCAATTGTCCGGTCAATGCCGGCGGAACATAAGGCGCCCCGGCCGTAACGATAATCCGGTCGAAGGGGGCGAATACGGGCAAGCCGGCATAGCCGTCACCATAAACAATCCGTTCGGGGAAATAACCCAAATTTTCCAACCGCTGCTTGGCTTCCTCGGCCAATTCCTTGATTCGTTCCACCGAATAAACACGCGCTCCCAATTCCAACAACACCGCCGTTTGATACCCCGAACCCGTGCCCACTTCCAGCACTTTCATACCCGGATGTACATCAAGCAATTGGG
>WGAP01000070.1 GCA_015494775.1 Flavobacteriales bacterium
TCAAAACCATCATCACCTATCCCAAGCAGGAAGAAGAACGCTTGATTGTGCGGCGCAATATGTCCGAAGATTTCGGCCGGGTGAGCAAAGTGGCTTCCAAAGACGACATCCTGGAAGCCCGCCATGTGGTGCGTGAAATCTATACCGACCCTAAAATCGAACAATACGTCTTGGACATAGTTTTTGCCACGCGTTATCCCGAGAAATACGGCTTGGACGAACTCAAACCCTTGATTGCCTACGGCGCTTCGCCGCGTGGAAGCATCAACCTGCTGATGGCCGCCAAGGGTCATGCATTCCTGAACCATCGCGGATTTACGGTGCCCGAAGACGTGCTTACGATGGCCCATGACGTGCTACGCCACCGTATCGGATTGACCTACGAAGCCGAAGCCGAAAACATTACCACCGACGACATTATCAACAAAATCGTCAATAGCGTGCAAATTCCCTAATTCCGCAGGCGGATGGACACCAAGGAACTGCTCAAAAAGGTCAGGAAAATCGAAATTAAAACGCGGCGTTTGTCCGACCAACTTTTTTCGGGCGAATACCATAGCGCCTTCAAGGGCCGCGGGATGACCTTTGCCGAAGTGCGTCCCTACCAATACGGCGACGACGTGCGCAGCATCGATTGGAACGTAACGGCCCGCTATCGCACGCCTTTTGTCAAACTTTTCGAAGAAGAGCGTGAACTCACCGTGATGTTGGCCGTGGATATTTCGGGTTCGGAAAATTTTGGCACACGCGGTCAACTCAAACGGGAAATTATTACCGAAATTGCGGCCACGCTGGCTTTTTCGGCCATCAAAAACAACGACAAAGTGGGCTTGGTGCTTTTTACCGACCGCATCGAATTGTTTATTTCGCCCCAAAAGGGCCGTTCGCACGTGCTGGGCATCATTCGCCAACTTTTGGATTTCCGCCCCGAAGGCAAAGGAACCGGTACGGCCATGGCGCTCAAATACCTGTTTAACGTGCTCAAAAAAACGTCTATCGTGTTCCTGATTTCCGACTTCCTGGACGACGGCTATGCCGACACGCTCAAAATCGTGGCCAAAAAACACGATGTGGTGGGTATCCGCGTCTATGACCCCGCCGAAAAGGATTTTCCGCCCGGCGGATTTTTGCTTTTGGAAGACCCCGAAACGGGCCGGAAACAATATGTGGATACTTCGTCGCCCGAGGTTCGCAAAGCCGTCGCCGCGCAATTTTTGCATTACGACAATTATTTTACGGACGCTTTTCGCAAGGCCGGAGGCGGGCATATTCACGTGGGCACCGATACGTCATATGTCAAGGCCTTGATGCAATATTTTAAACGGGCAGGCCGATGAAAGGGAATAAATTTTCATACATATTATTTTTCCTGATGTTGCTCACGGGCTTTGCGGCCCGCGCCCAACAGGCAATGTTACATGCCGACAGGGACAGTATTCGCTACGGGGAACGGGTGCGCTTGCATTTGCAAGTTGAAGGGGTCAAACAAGGCGACAGCATTCTCGTTATTCCCCGCGTCGGAGATTTGGAAATGGTCAAGCAAACCGGTTGGGACACGCTACGGAAAGGAAACCGCCTGACTTTGGGTCGCGATTGGTTTATTACCGGATGGGATGCGGGAAAATATACCGTTCCCGCCTGGCAAGTGCGTGTGGGTGATACGTTGATACAAACCGATAGTTTGCACATCCGGGTGGCGGATATGAAGGTGGACAGTTTGCAACCGGCCTGGCTTACGCCCAAGGAAGCGGTAAATCCGGGCCGTCCTGAACATCCGGTGCATTTGGGTCATGGCCTTTCCTTGATGACGTGGTTAATAATCCTTTGGCTATTGGCGTTGATAATTGTGGTGGGTGCGGTGTTGTATGTGATACGCAAATCCGGGGCCGAACCGGAAACAAACCAAATGGCTTATGCCCGCTCGGTATCGGCCTGGGAGGCCTTGCAAGCCGGCAAGGATTTGATAGACGATGCCAATAGCTTTTACACCCGGCTGACAGACATTCTGCGCGATTATATGGAACGGGCATTGGGCATTCCGGCCAAGGAACGGGTTTCGGCATTGCTGATGAACGAATTGGACGATTTCCGCTTCGAAGACGGGAGCCGTTTTCCGCGGGAATTGCTTACTTCATTGCGCGAGATGTTCCGCCGTGCCGATTTGGCCAAATTTGCCAAATTTTCTCCGAGCATTCCCCAACGGGATGCCGATTTGGATACGGCCAAATCCTTCCTGGATTTTGCCCGCAATGTTTTGGATAAAATCGAAGCCCGCAAACGCGAAGAGCGCGAAGCCCTACGGCGCGAGCAAATGCGTCGAAACCGTAAACGTAATGCGGTTATTATCACCCTTTTCCTGATTTTGTTTTTGCCTACGGCCTTTTTTGTGGTCAAGGGTATGGAAAAATATTTGGAAGCCACCCAAAGCCGGTGGGTTTGGAAACTTTACGACATTCCGCAACCCAAAGATTGGTATGCGTTAAATTACGGCCCGGCACCGTCGTTGGTTTTCCATTCGCCCGTGGTGCCCAAGGCCGTCGATTTGCCCGACAGTTTGCATGCCCACTATCCGGATCTGGCCGTGCTTACGGGCCGGTTAAAAGGAACGGAATTGGTAGTACTCACGGCCACGGCAAAACCCCGCGAAAAGGTGGATGTGGCCGGTATCCTGCAAGCGGCCTTGCCGCAAAGCGAACTCACGATGCATTCGGCCCAATGGTTGACCGACGCTTCGGGAAAAATTCGAAAGGTCAAAGACAGCCGGGGCCATAATTGGTGGATTCGATTTTGGCAAAACGGAA
>WGAP01000071.1 GCA_015494775.1 Flavobacteriales bacterium
CCCCAAGGGTCTCGCTTCGCGGCTTCGGGAGCCGGCCGCCCTTCGCCTTCGCTCGGGCGGCGTCTCCCTTCACATGCCGCATCAGCCCTACGGTCTGCCGCGGGCCTCGGAACCCTTCGGTTTCCTCGGCGGTCGGCGAAACCGCAGGGCGGTTTCGCCTTTTTTTGTTTTTTGTTGATAATCAAATGTTTAATGTGTTTTGTAGAGACGCAATGCATTGCGTCTCTACGGGTGGAATGGAACAACCGGATTGAATTGCAATTCGCCTACAATGTTTACAGCAGCGGAACCAAATTGCAAATCGCCATTCCAATGTTCGGTGTTCATTATTCAAGCGCGACTTGCCGCGCAGGGGAAAGGCCGGCGGCTGAGTGCTGCGAACGCAGTGAGCAGTGTATCGAAGCCCCGGCCAACCGGTCATTTCGATACAATTTTTGCTACGCAAAAATCACTCAGCGACCTTTTCTCCTGCGCCAGCGGGCGAAGCGGTATCCTTGCGCAGCAGCCGGCGCGCTTTTTGTGCCGGCGGCGGGGGCTCGCAGCGCAAGAGACCACGACGCCGGCCCTACAAAAACCACCGGATGCAAGTAAGATAGGAGCGGAGCACGCGGCGGCCGCCTCTTGAATGCGCCGCCGGATGAGCCGAAGACGAAAGCCGGTGGCCTGCATGAATGAGAGCGGCCGGGCGCCCTAAAAAGATAAAAAATAAAACGGCGCATACATTATATATATAATACATCCCAATCGGGCCGGGCGGGCCAAAAAATCCGGCGTGCTAAGGGTTTGATAAACAAAAAAAAGTTCCTATATTTGCACGCCAATTTAAACCATAAAAGAAACCTATGCCTACGATTCAGCAACTTGTAAGGAAAGGCCGCAAGACCATAACCAAGAAGAGTAAATCGGCTGCTTTGCAAGGTAGTCCGCAGAAGCGTGGGGTATGTGTGCGTGTGTATGTAACCTCGCCCAAAAAGCCCAACTCGGCCATGCGTAAGGTGGCCCGTGTGCGCTTGACCAACGGTAACGAGGTGAACGCCTACATTCCCGGCGAAGGACACAACTTGCAGGAGCACTCGATAGTATTGGTTAGAGGCGGAAGGGTAAAAGATTTGCCCGGTGTTCGTTATCACATCATCCGCGGTGCATTGGACACCGCCGGTGTGGAAGGGCGTAAACAACGCCGCTCCAAATACGGTGCCAAACGACCCAAGAAGTAATTGAACCGAAAAACAAGACGTAAATGAGAAAAGGTAAACCCAAGAAAAGAATACTTGCTCCCGACCCCAAATTCAACGATCCGCTGGTAACGCGTTTTGTCAACAACATGATGCGCGAAGGCAAAAAATCCTTGGCCTTCAAATTGTTTTACGAAGCGCTCGACGTGGTGGAGCAAAAGAAACAGGACGACGAAAAATCCGCATTGGACATTTGGAAACAAGCCCTGGAAAACGCCATGCCGCACGTGGAAGTGCGCAGCCGGCGTGTGGGTGGTGCCACGTTCCAAATTCCCATGCCCATTCGTCCCGACCGTAAGATTTCGTTGGCCATGAAATGGTTGATCAAATATGCCCGTGCCCGCAACGAAAAAACCTTCCCGCAAAAATTGGCGGCCGAAATTCTGGCGGCCTACAAAGAGGAAGGCGGCGCGGTGAAAAAGAAAACCGATACACACCGTATGGCCGAAGCCAACAAAGCATTTTCGCATTTCAGATTTTAAAGTAGCGTAAGCAATGGTTAAGGATTTAACGAAAGTAAGGAATATCGGTATTGCCGCTCACATCGATGCGGGCAAAACAACCACTACGGAACGTATTCTGTACTACACGGGTATTTCGCACAAAATCGGCGAAGTGCACGAAGGTGCCGCCACCATGGACTGGATGGAACAGGAAAAAGAACGCGGTATTACCATCACTTCGGCCGCTACCCGTTGCGAATGGCCCTACCGGGGACAGAAATACCAAATTAACATTATCGACACGCCCGGCCACGTGGACTTTACCGTGGAAGTGGAACGGTCGTTGCGGGTGTTGGACGGTATGGTGGCTTTGTTTAGCGCCGTGGACGGTGTGGAGCCGCAGTCGGAAACCGTGTGGCGTCAGGCCGATAAATACAAGGTGCCCAGAATCGGGTTCGTAAACAAAATGGACCGTCAGGGCGCCGATTTTTTTAATGTGGTTCGCCAGGTCAAGGAAATGTTGGGCGGTAACGCCGTTCCGCTGCAAGTGCCCATCGGCGACGAAGCCGATTTCAAAGGCGTGGTGGATCTGATTTCCAAGCAGGCCATCATTTGGAACGAAGAGGATATGGGTATGACCTACGAAGTGGTACCCATCCCCGACGAATTGACCGATACGGTGGAGGAATATCGCGGCAAGCTCATCGAGGCCGTGGCCGAATACGACGAAAACCTGCTCGAAAAATATTTCGAGGACGAAAATTCGATTACCGAAGACGAAATTATCGCCGCCCTGCGCGCCGCCACCATCGACATGTCGATTATCCCCATGTTGGCCGGTTCGGCCTTCAAAAACAAAGGGGTTCAAGCACTTTTGGACGCGGTGATCAGGTTTTTGCCTTCGCCGGTGGACATCGAAGCTATCGAAGGCACCGACCCGCGCACGGGCGAAACGGTGTATCGCAAGCCCAGCTATGACGAACCCTTTACGGCCTTGGCCTTCAAAATCGCCACGGACCCTTATGTGGGTCGTTTGGCCTACTTCCGGGTTTATTCCGGTAAATTGAACGCCGGCTCTACGGTGCTCAATACGCGTTCGGGTAAAAAAGAACGTATTTCGCGCATCTATCAGATGCATGCCAACAAGCAAAATCCCATCGACCAAATCGGTGCCGGTGATATCGGTGCCGGCGTGGGCTTCAAGGATATTAAAACCGGCGATACGCTGAGCGACGAAAAACATCCGATTATCCTGGAATCCATGGATTTCCCGGATCCGGTTATCGGTATTGCGGTGGAACCCAAAACGCAAGCCGATATGGACAAATTGGGCCTGGCCCTGTCGAAATTGGCCGAGGAAGACCCGACTTTCCAAGTGAAAACCGACGAAACCACCGGACAAACCATTATTTCCGGTATGGGCGAGTTGCACTTGGAAATCATCGTTGATCGGTTAAAGCGGGAATTTAAGGTGGAAGTAAACGTGGGTCAACCGCGCGTGGAATATAAGGAAGCCCTTACCACGGCCGTTGATCATCGCGAAGTGTATAAGAAACAAACCGGTGGACGCGGTAAATTTGCCGACATCATCTTTACGCTCGAACCCGCCGAGGAAGGAAAAACCGGTTTGGAATTTATCAATGAAATCAAGGGGGGAAATATTCCGCGTGAGTATATTCCTTCGGTGGAAAAAGGTTTCAAGGAAGCCATGCAATCGGGTCCTTTGGCCGGCTTCGAGGTGGAAGGTATGAAAGTAACCCTGAAAGACGGTTCGTTCCACCCGGTGGATTCGGATTCGCTTTCGTTCGAATTGGCGGCCAAATTGGGCTTCAAAGAAGCGGCCCGCAAAGCCAATCCCATCCTGCTGGAACCCATCATGAAACTGGAAGTGGTTACACCCGAAGAAAATATGGGTGATATCATCGGCGATTTGAACCGCCGTCGCGGTCAGGTGCTCAGCATGGACGACCGCTCGGGGGCCAAAGTTATCAAGGCCCATGTGCCTTTGGCCGAAATGTTCGGTTATGTAACGGTGCTTCGCACATTGTCGTCGGGGCGCGCTACTTCGTCTATGGAGTTTTCGCACTATGCGCCGGCACCGGACAATATTGCCGAAGAAGTGGTTAAGAAAGAAAACGAATAAATCAAAATAGATCATGGCGCAAAAAATCCGTATCAAAATCAAGTCATACGATCATAACCTGGTGGACAAAGCGGCCCAAAAAATCGTCAAAACCGTTAAGGATAGCGGTGCGGTGGTAAACGGCCCCATTCCCTTGCCCACCCGGAAGCGTATTTTTACGGTATTGCGTTCGCCGCACGTAAACAAAAAGTCGCGCGAACAATTCCAATTGAATACGCACAAACGCCTGCTGGACATCTACGGCTCGTCGAGCAAAACCATCAACGAGCTGATGAAATTGGAATTGCCCAGCGGTGTGGACGTGGAAATCAAAATTTAATTTGCATAAAAAACAACAGAAATGCCAGGACTAATCGGGAGAAAAATCGGGATGACCAGCATCTTTGACGAAAACGGGAAAAACATTCCCGTTACGGTGATCGAGGTCGGTCCCAATTATGTTACCCAAGTCAGAACCAAGGAGAAAGACGGGTACGAAGCGTTGCAACTTGGTTTCGATGACAAGAAAGAAAAGCGAACCACCAAGCCGCTCAAAGGGCATTTTGCCAAGGCGGGGGTTACGCCCAAACGAAAGTTAGTCGAATTCCAAGGATTTGAAAAAGAGTATCAACCGGGTGATGAAATCCGCGTTGAAGATGTTTTCGCCGAAGGCGAATATGTGGACGTTACGGGAACTTCCAAAGGGAAAGGTTTCCAAGGCGTGGTAAAACGCCACGGTTTCGGCGGTGTGGGACAAGCCACCCACGGTCAGCACAACCGGCTCCGTGCACCCGGTTCCATCGGTGCATCGGCCGACCCTTCGCGCGTGTTCAAAGGCATGCGTATGGCCGGCCGTATGGGCAACCAACGGGTTACGGTGCAGAACTTGCAAGTGATGAAAATCATTCCGGAAAAGAATTTGTTGATTGTCAAGGGCAATGTTCCCGGGCATAAGAAATCCTATGTAATAATCAAGAAGTGATGAAACTGAAAGTTTACAACATACAAGGCGAAGAAACCGGACGAACCGTGGAATTGGCCGATGAGGTTTTCGGCATTGAGCCCAACGAACATGCCATTTATTTGGATGTAAAACAATATTTGGCCAACAAACGTCAAGGTACGCACAAGGCCAAAGAACGCGGTGAAGTAGCCGGAAGTACGCGCAAGATCAAACGTCAAAAGGGAACGGGTACGGCCCGCGCCGGTAGCATCAAAAACCCTTTGTTCCGCGGTGGAGGCCGTATTTTTGGCCCGCGTCCGCGCAGTTACCGTTTCAAACTGAACAAAAAGGTGAAACGGCTTGCCCGCAAATCGGCCCTGAGTTATATGGCCAAGCAAGGGAAAATCAAAGTGGTGGAAGACTTCGACATGGAAGCGCCCAAGACCAAGGATTTCGTACGAATCATGCAAAATTTGCAGTTGGATAACGAAAAATCCTTGTTCGTGTTGGACGAAATGAAAAATAACGTATATTTGTCATCGCGCAATTTGCCGACGGTTAAGCTCGTAAGAGGTTCGGATTTAAATACTTACACAATTTTAAATACCGAAAATATCATTCTCAGCGAGCCGGCGGTCGCGCAAATCGAAGCGATACTGAAAAAATAAGCAACGATGGGGATCATTAAAGAACCTATATTGACCGAAAAGGTGGTGGACCAAACCGACAAGTTTAACCGCTACGGTTTTATCGTGGATTTGCATGCCAACAAAATCCAAATCAAAAAAGCCGTGGAAGAGATGTATGGCGTGGAAGTGGTTAAGGTCAACACCATGATTTATCCGGCCAAAACCAAACTGAAATACACCAAAAGGGGATTTCAGGAAAGCAAACGCGGGGCCTTTAAGAAAGCCATCGTGGAATTGAAGGAAGGACAAAGTATAGACTTTTTTAATCAATAAGCCGACGACCCATGGGAGTACGTAAACTCAAACCGACCACACCCGGACAGCGTTTTCGCATTGTCAACGATTTTTCGGCCATCACCACCGATAAGCCCGAAAAATCCCTGTTGGCACCCAAGAAAAGTACCGGAGGTCGTAACAATAAAGGACGCATGACCGCACGTTATCGTGGAGGCGGTCATAAACGACGTTATCGCATCATCGATTTCAAACGGGATAAATTCGATATTCCCGCCACGGTAAAAACCATCGAATACGACCCTAACCGGTCGGCCTTCATTGCCTTGGTGGTTTATGCCGACGGTGAAAAACGTTATATCATTGCTCCTTCGGAAATCAAACCCGGGGACAAAATCATCAGCGGGGAAAAAGTACCCGCCGAAGTGGGTAATGCCATGCCCATGAAAAACATTCCGCTCGGTACCATTATTCATAATATTGAAATGCATCCCGGCAAAGGAGCGGCTTTGGCGCGTAGCGCCGGAACCTTTGCCCAGTTGATGGCCAAGGAAGGTAAATACGTGGTCATCAAGTTGCCTTCGGGAGAAACACGTTTGGTATTGGGCGCCGGAATGGCTACCATCGGCGTTGTGTCCAACAGCGACCACCAATTGGAGCAATCCGGAAAAGCAGGCCGTTCGCGTTGGTTGGGACGACGTCCGCGCACGCGCGGTGTGGCCATGAACCCGGTGGATCACCCCATGGGTGGCGGTGAAGGACGTGCTTCGGGCGGACACCCGCGTTCGCGTAAGGGCTTACCTGCCAAAGGGTACAAAACCCGTAACAAGAAAAAGCACAGTAACAAATATATTTTGGAACGTAGAAAGAAATAAGCTATGGCGAGATCGTTAAAAAAAGGACCGTACGTTCATTATAAACTGGAACGCAAGATTCGGAAAAATATCGAATCGGGTAAGAAGGAGGTGATCAAAACCTGGTCGCGTGCTTCGATGATAACGCCCGATTTTATCGGACAAACCATTGCGGTGTATAACGGGCGGCAATTCATTCCCGTTTATATTACCGAAAATATGGTGGAACACAAATTGGGTGAATTTGCGCCTACGCGTACGTTCCGCGGTCATGCCGGCGCCAAAAACAAAGGAAAAAAACGCTAAGCCATGGGACGAAGAAAGTATGAAATGGCCCAACGCTTGAAGGCCGAGAAAAAATCCCGCGTGATTGCCAAATTGAAAAATCACCGCATTTCGGCCCGCAAAACCCGTTTGGTTGCCGATTTGATTCGCGGAAAAGAGGTCAACAAGGCCTTGGCCATTTTGCGTTTTACGCGTAAAGCCAGTGCGCCGTATATCGAAAAACTGCTGGTGAGTGCGGTGAACAATTGGGAACAAAAAAATCCGGATCGTTCGTTGGACGATGTGGAATTGTTTGTCAAAGAAATCAAGGTGGACGAAGCGGGTATGCTCAAACGTATTCAGCCCGCACCGCAAGGCCGTGCGCACCGTATCCGTAAGCGTATGAGCCATATCACCATCGAATTGGACGAAAAAGAATTGGAATCGGAAAATAATTAATTGATATGGGACAAAAGACAAATCCGATAGGCAACCGCTTGGGTATCATCAAAGGATGGGACTCCATGTGGTATGGCGGAAACAATTATGCCGATAAAATCGAGGAAGATTACAAAATCCGCGAGTTTATCAAAAAAGAAGTGCGCAAACTGGCCAAAACCAATATTATTTCGCATATTTACATCGACCGTTCGTCCAAATTGATTACCGTAACCATTACCACCGAACGTCCGGGTATTATCATCGGAAAAGGCGGAAAAGAGGTCGATGAATTGAAAAACAAATTGCAAAAATTAACCGGTAAAGACGTACAGGTGAATATTTATGAAATTCGCCGTCCGGAATTGGATGCCACCTTGGTGGCCCAAAATATCGCCCGTCAGATCGAAAACCGTATTTCCTACCGCCGGGCTATCAAAAATGCCATCGGTTCGACCATGAGGATGAAAGCCGAAGGTATCAAAGTGCAAATTTCGGGCCGGCTGAACGGTGCCGAAATGGCACGTACCGAAACCTATAAGGACGGTCGCATTCCGCTGTCCACCTTCCGTGCCGACATCGATTACGCCCTGCGCGAAGCCCACACCACCTACGGCCGTATCGGCGTCAAAGTGTGGATCATGAAAGGGGAGGTGTACGGTAAACGCGATTTGAATCCGTTGGTTGGTTTCAATCAATCCGAGAAAAAACGCGGACGAGGTAAACGTCGTCGATAATTAAATACGAGAAGTTATGTTACAACCGAAGAAATACAAATACCGCAAACAGCAAAAAGGCCGCATGAAGGGCAATTCGCAGCGTGGACACCGTTTGGCGTTCGGTATGTACGGCATCAAATCGCTGGAAAGCTCGTGGATTACCGCCCGTCAAATCGAAGCGGCCCGTGTTGCGGCCACGCGTTATATGAAACGTGAAGGTCAGCTGTGGATTAAAATATTTCCCGATAAGCCCATCACCAAAAAACCTTTGGAAGTGCGTATGGGTAAAGGTAAAGGGAATGTGGAATTTTGGGCTGCCGTGGTAAAACCGGGCCGGGTGCTTTTCGAAGTGGACGGTGTGCCCGAAGAAGTGGCCCGTGAAGCGCTTCGTTTGGCCGCGCAAAAATTGCCGGTGAAAACGAAATTTATCGTAGCTCCCGAAATTGCTAAAAAATAAGCAAGATGAAAATGGAAGAAATACGCCGTATGGACGACGCCGATTTGTTGGAACAAATCAAAAATATGAAGAAAAAGTACGAGCAATTGCGCATTTTGCACAAAGTGCAACCGCTCGAAAATCCGATTGAAATCCGGCAATTGCGTCGAACCATTGCCCGCTTGTTAACCGAAAAAAATGCACGGGGTTTAAAATAAGATCAGTCCATGGAACAGAAAAGAAATTTACGTAAGGAACGTATAGGGATCGTAACCTCCAATAAAATGGATAAATCGGTTGTGGTAACCGAAGTCAAAAAGGTGAAGCATCCCAAATACCATAAATTCGTCTTGCGCCGTAAAAAATATATGGCCCACGACGAAAAAAACGATGCCAACATCGGGGACAAAGTCCGTATTATGGAAACCCGGCCGTTGAGCAAAAACAAACGTTGGAGAATTGTTGAAATAATCGAAAGAGCCAAGTAAGATGATACAACAAGAATCACGAGTAAAAGTAGCGGACAATACCGGAGCCAAAGAGGCCTTGGTGATTCGCGTGCTGGGCGGGACGCGCAAGCGTTATGCGTCCATCGGCGACAAGGTGGTGGTTACCGTGAAACAAGCCACACCCAACGGGAGTGTGAAAAAGGGACAAATTTCCACCGGCGTGGTGGTTCGCACTCGCAAGGAAGTGCGCCGTCCCGACGGTTCGTACATCCGTTTCGACGATAACGCCGTTGTGTTGCTGAACCCGCAAAACGAAATGCGCGGAACCCGTGTGTTCGGACCGGTAGCCCGCGAATTGCGCGATAAGCAATATACCAAAATCATCTCCCTGGCTTCGGAAGTATTGTAAAAAACGAATTAGGAATGAAAAAGTTTAAAATAAAATCCGGTGATACGGTTCGCGTGATGTCCGGCAGGGACCGCGGGAAAACCGGAACGGTGCTGAAAGTGATTCGCGACAAAGACCGCGTGCTGGTCGAAGGGGTGAACATTGTTACCAAACGTGTAAAACCTACGGCCGAAAATCCGCAGGGAGGTTTGGTGGAAAAAGAAGCACCGATTCATATTTCCAACGTGATGTTGGTGGATCCCAAAAAAGGCGTTCCTACGCGTGTGGGATATAAATTCAAAGACGGAAAGAAAGTAAGATATTCCAAAAAAACCGGTGAAGAAATCTAAGCCATGAACTACGAACCCAGACTGAAAAAAGAATACCGGGAACACATCATCGATGCGTTGATGAAGGAGTTCGGTTACAAGAACAAAATGCAGGTTCCGCGACTGGAAAAAATCGTTATCAGCCGTGGTGTGGGTAAGGCCACCCAAGACAAAAAATTGGTTGACCATGCCGTGGAAGAACTCACGGCCATTGCCGGTCAGAAAGCCGTGCCCACCATTTCCAAAAAAGACGTGGCATCCTTCAAACTGCGTCGCGGTATGCCCATCGGCGCCAAGGTAACCCTGCGCCGCGACCGCATGTATGAATTCCTGGATCGTTTGATTACGGTCGCATTGCCGCGGGTACGCGACTTCCAAGGCATCAAGCGTGATGCTTTCGACGGACGCGGTAATTACAACCTGGGTATTTCCGAGCAAATTATTTTCCCGGAAATCGATTTTGACAAAATCCACAGCATTGCCGGTATGGACATCACGTTCGTTACTTCGGCAAAAACGGATAAAGAAGCTTTTGCTTTGTTGGACAAATTAGGATTACCTTTCAAAAAGAACAAATAAACTATGGCCAAAGAATCCATGAAGGCCCGCGAACGCAAACGGGCAAAACTGATAGCCAAATACGCCGAAAAACGCCGGGCGCTCAAAGAAGCCGGTGATTGGGAGGGCTTGCAAAAGCTTCCCAAGAACGCTTCGCCCATCCGTTATCACAACCGTTGCAGTATAACGGGACGCCCGCGCGGTTATATGCGTCTGTTCGGTATTTCACGTGTAACCTTCCGTGAAATGGCCAACCAAGGTCTGATTCCGGGAGTTAAAAAAGCCAGTTGGTAAAAAGATACGATTATGCATACAGATCCGATAGCAGATTATTTGACACGTATCCGGAACGCCCAAGCGGCCGGACATAGGGTGGTGCGCATCCCCGCTTCGAAAATCAAGGAAGCCATCACCGCCATACTCTATGATCAAGGGTACATTCGCAAATACAAAACCGAAACCGACGAAAACGGACACAAGGTAATCAAGATTGCCTTGAAATACGATGAACACGGCGAGCCGATCATCAAAGGATTGAAGCGCGTAAGTACGCCGGGTTTGCGTAAATATGCCGGTGTGGATAAATTACCCAAGGTGATGAACGGATTGGGCATTGCCATTGTTTCCACATCCAAAGGCATTATGACCGACAAAAAAGCCCGCCAGGAAAATGTGGGCGGAGAAATAATCGCTTTTGTTTACTAAAAGAATACGAACAAGATGTCACGAATAGGATTCAAACCGGTTGAAATACCCGCCAATGTGCAAGTGCAATTGGACGGTGATGTGTTGAAAGTCAAAGGTCCCTTGGGCGAATTGCAACAAGTGATCAAGGATGTGGAATTGGACATCCAAGACAATGTGATTAACGTTAAACGCCTTTCGGAATCCAAGCATCACCGCGCTATGCACGGCTTGTACAGGTCTTTGATTTACAACATGGTCAAAGGCGTATCCGAGGGCTGGGAAATCAGCTTGGAATTGGTGGGCGTGGGTTACCGGGCTTCCAATCAAGGTCAAATTTTGGACCTGGCGCTTGGATTTTCGCACAATATTTTGTTTGCCCTGCCGCCCGAGGTGAAGGTGGAAACCTTTTCCGAAAAGGGTAAAAATCCCATCATCAAGCTCAAATCGCACGATAAGCAATTGGTGGGACAGGTGGCGGCCAAAATCCGTTCGTTGCGTAAACCCGAGCCCTACAAAGGTAAAGGTGTACGCTATGTAGGCGAAGAAATCAGACGTAAAGCGGGTAAAACCGCCTAATCATAAAGGATAAGGAGTTATGGGATTAACACAATTGGAGAAAAAAGAACGAATCCGCCGGCGTGTGCGTAAAAAAATCAGCGGCACGCCCGAGCGACCGCGTTTGTCGGTGTTCCGAAGCAACAAGGAAATGTATGCCCAATTGATCGATGATGAAGCGGGACGTACCTTGGTGGCCGCTTCGTCGCGCGACAAGGACATTGCCGGCAAAGAAGGCACCAAAACCCAAAAGGCCGAAATGGTAGGCGAAAAAATCGCCAAATTGGCTTTGGAAAAAGGAATCGAAAAAGTGGTTTTCGATCGCGGAACACACATTTATCACGGTCGCATCAAGGCCCTGGCCGAAGGCGCACGCAAAGGAGGTTTAAAATTTTAGATTATGCTGAACAAATATAAAAGTGCAAAACGAGTAAATCCGGGCGGTTTGGAATTGCAAGACCGCTTGGTAGCCGTCAACCGCGTTACCAAGGTAACCAAGGGTGGTCGTACGTTCAGTTTTTCGGCCATCGTGGTGGTAGGCGACGGTAATGGTATTGTGGGCTTTGGCGTGGGCAAATCCAAGGAAGTGCCCGATGCCATTCAAAAGGCCATCGAAAATGCCAAGAAAAATTTGGTTAAAGTGCCGGTGCTCAAAGGAACCGTTCCGCACGAACAATACGGAAAATACGGAGGTGCGCGGGTGTTGATCAAACCGGCTTCCGAAGGTACCGGGGTGATTGCAGGTGGTGCCATTCGTGCCGTGTTGGAATCGGCCGGCGTGCACAACGTGCTGACCAAATCCTTAGGTTCGTCCAACCCGCACAACGTGGTGAAGGCCACCATGGATGCGCTGCTCAAAATGCGTGATCCCTACACGGTGTCCCGTCAACGCGGAATATCGTTAGAAAAAGTGTTTAACGATTAAGATTCAGGGCATGAAAAAAGTAGTTGTAACCAAAATTCGAAGCACGATCAAGCGCCCCAAGGACCAAAAATTAACCATGGAAGCCCTTGGGTTGCGCAAAATCGGTCAATCGCGTGAGTTTACGTTGACACCCCAAATTCAGGGAATGATCAACAAAGTGAAGCATTTGATTAAGGTTGAAGAAAAATAATTCCGAAAACGATGAGTAAATTATTATCGCAACTGAAACCTGCCAAAGGTTCGACGCATAAAGAAAAACGTATCGGCCGGGGCGAAGGATCCAAAAAAGGAGGAACTTCGGGACGCGGGCACAAAGGTGCCAAATCGCGTTCGGGATATTCCCGCACACCCGGATTCGAAGGCGGACAAATGCCGCTTTACCGCCGTGTGCCCAAATTCGGTTTCCGCAATCCCAATCGTGTGGAATACGTTCCGCTTAACCTGCGCACCGTTCAGGAATGGGTGGACAAAGGCCGTATCACCGACACGGTGGATATGGATATGCTTTACGAAATGAAATTTATTTCCAAAACCGACAAGGTTAAACTGTTGGCCAAAGGCGAACTCAAAAGCCCTGTTACCATCAAGGTGAACAAGGCGTCTAAGAAGGCCGTGGAAGCGGTGGAAAAAGCCGGCGGTAAGGTGGAACTTGTTTAAACATTGACCGATGAACAAATTTTTGGAAAGTCTGAAATCCGTAAAATGGTTGAGCCCGCTGGTGGCCGTGTGGGAAATCAAGGAATTACGCCAAAAAGTCCTGCTGACCATCGGCCTGATTATCGTGTATCGTTTCGGGGCCCAAGTAACTTTGCCGGGGATTGATCCCACCAAATTGGCCAAATTGGCCAGTCAAACGTCCGGCAATCCGTTGCTTGATTTGTTGAATCAATTTACGGGTGGCGCTTTTTCCAAAGCATCGGTTTTTGCCTTGGGTGTAATGCCCTACATTTCGGCTTCCATTATCGTTCAATTGATGGGAATTGCCGTTCCTTACATTCAGAAATTGCAAAAGCAAGGCGAAAGCGGCCGGAAAAAAATTACACAAATCACGCGTTATTTGACCATTGCGGTTACCTTGGTGCAAGGTCCCGGTTATTTGTTTAACCTGCACCGTATTTTGCCGCGTGAGGCCTTCCAATTGCCCGATTCGCTTTTTGTGCCGGCTTCGTTGGTGATTCTTTCCACCGGAACCATTTTTGCTATGTGGCTGGGTGAACGGATTACCGACAAAGGTATCGGAAACGGTATTTCCATATTGATTATGGTAGGTATTATGGCGCGTATGCCGCGGGCTTTGATGCAAGAGTTTACCAACCGCGTTACCCAACAAAACGGCGGGTTGATGTTGCTCTTGTTTGAAGTGGTCGTTTGGTTGGGTGTTATCGCATTGAGCATTTATTTGGTGCGTGCCTACCGTCCGGTTCCCGTTCAATATGCGCGACGAACCGTAGGAGGCGGATTCGAGAAAAATATTTTCGGTGCACGTCAATATATTCCCTTGAAATTGAACGCCGCCGGTGTGATGCCCATCATTTTTGCCCAAGCCATTATGTTTATACCGCCGCTGATTGTGGCTTTCTCCGATTCGGCCTGGGCGAACAATTTGCGCACCATATTCGGAAATATATTCGGCTTGTGGTATAATGTGGCTTTCGGATTGATGATTATCGTGTTCACGTATTTTTACACGGCCATTACGGTTCAAACCAATCAAATAGCCGAAGACCTGAAACGAAACGGCGGCTTTATTCCGGGCATTAAACCCGGCACGCAAACCGCCGAATATTTGGATGATATTTTGTCCAAAATCACTTTGCCGGGATCCATTTTCCTGGCGATTATAGCCATATTGCCCATTTTTGCGTATCACCTTTTCCGTATGCAGCAAAGTTGGGCGATGTTCTACGGTGGCACATCGCTGCTGATTATGGTAGGGGTAGCCATTGACACCATTCAACAAATCGAAGCGTATTTGTTGAACAGGCAATATGACCAACTGATGAAATCCGGACGTCGAAGAAGATTGTAATTATGGCCAAGAAAAAAGCAATCAAGGTTGACGGAAAAATCATCGAGGCATTGTCCAATGCGATGTTCCGGGTGGAATTGGAAAACGGGCACGTTATCACGGCCCACATTTCCGGGAAAATGCGGATGCACTATATCCGTTTGTTACCCGGCGACCGTGTGGCGGTGGAATTGAGCCCTTATGATTTGACCAAAGGTCGAATAACCTATCGTTATTAATCAAAAAAAAGAGGATAAACCGATGAAAGTAAGAGCATCCGTAAAAAAACGAAGTCCGGAAGACAAAATCGTCCGTCGCAAGGGACGGATTTATGTGATCAATAAGAAAAATCCCAAACACAAACAAAGACAAGGATAACTATGGCACGTATTGCAGGAGTTGACTTACCCAAAAACAAGCGGGGCGAAATTGCCCTGACCTACATTTTCGGTGTGGGACGCAGCCGGTCGCGTGAAATCTTGACCAAAGCCGGTGTGGACTTTGACAAGAAAGTAAAAGATTGGGACGACCACGATATTGCGGCTATCCGTAAGGTCATTGCCGATTATAAAATCGAAGGGGCTTTGCGTTCCGAAATTCAGATGAACATCAAGCGTTTGATGGACATCGGAAGCTATCGCGGTATCCGTCACCGTTTGGGCCTGCCTTTGCGCGGTCAGAAAACCAAAAACAATTCGCGCACGCGCAAGGGTAAACGTAAAACCGTAGCCAACAAGAAAAAAGCAACCAAATAATTCGTAAAAGTGAGCTAGTGTTATGGCAAAATCCAATGTAAAAAAACGAAAGGTAAAAGTTGATCCGGTGGGTCAGGCACACATCCAATCCACCTTCAACAATATTATCATCAGTCTGACCAACAACAAGGGTGAGGTGATTGCCTGGTCGTCGGCAGGGAAAATGGGCTTCAAAGGTTCCAAGAAAAATACGCCCTATGCCGCCCAGGTAGCCGCCGAGGATGCCGCCAAAGCGGCCTATGATGCGGGTTTACGCCGTGTGCGTGTTTTTGTCAAAGGCCCGGGTAACGGCCGGGAATCGGCTATCCGTACCATTCATAACAATGGTATCGAGGTTTTTGAAATTGTGGACGTAACACCGATTCCGCACAACGGTTGCCGTCCGCCCAAACGACGTAGGGTTTAATCCATATTTTTTTAAAACAGTAAGAGCATTATGGCACGATACAGAGGACCAAAAACCAAAATTGCACGACGATTCGGCGAACCGATTTTCGGGCCCGATAAGTATTTCGAACGACGCAAATATCCGCCCGGACAACACGGTTTGATGCGCAAACGCCGTAAGCGTTCGCAATATGCCGTTCAGTTGAGCGAAAAAATGAAGGCCAAATTTATTTACGGCATTCTGGAAAAACAATTTAAAAACCTGTTCAAAAAAGCGGCCGCTGCGGGTGGAAATACCGGTGAGGTATTGCTTCAACTCTTGGAGTCACGGCTCGACAACGTGGTATATCGTATGGGTATTGCTCCTTCGCGCCGTGCGGCCCGGCAGTTGGTTTCGCATCGTCATATTACGGTCAACGGTGAGGTGGTGAATATTCCTTCCTACACATTGCGTCCCGGCGATGTGGTGGGCGTGCGCGAAAAATCCAAATCGTTGCAAGTGATTCAGGAAAGCTTGGCCGACAAGCGCAATGCCTACGAATGGCTCACCTGGGACAGCGAAAAAATGGAAGGCGTGTTTACCAACCGCCCCGAACGTGAACAAATTCCCGAAAACATCGAGGAACACCTGATTGTGGAATTGTATTCCAAATAATCCTTAAACCAAATCAAACAATGGCTGAATTAATCAAAGATTTTCAAAGGCCTGATAAAGTTACCCAGCTTGAAGCCAAGGGAAATAAAGGTTCGTTCGAATTCAAACCTTTGGAACCGGGCTACGGGCTTACCATCGGAAATGCTTTGCGACGGGTATTGTTGTCGTCCTTGGAGGGCTTTGCCATCACGTCGGTGCGCATTATGGGTGTGGATCACGAATTTAGTACCATTCCCGGCGTTATCGAAGATGTTACGCGCATCCTTCTGAACCTCAAACAGGTTCGTTTCAAACAAAAAAGCGAAGGAACCGACGAGGAAACCGTGCGTATCAAATTGGAAGGCAAGGAGGAATTCAAAGCCGGCGATTTGCAGGATGCCATCCAACATTTCGAAATACTCAATCCCGACTTGCACCTGTTTTCCACCGACGGCAAAGTAAAGGTGGATATGCATTTGACTATCGAAAAAGGTCGCGGGTACGTAACCGTCGAAGAAAACAAACGCAAAGACGTTCCGCTGGGAACCATCTTTATGGATTCGATTCACACGCCCATCAAGCACGTAAAATATGCGGTGGAAAATTACCGTGTGGGTCAAAAAACCGACTACGAACGATTGATTATCGAAGTGGAAACCGACGGTTCCATTTCGCCGCGTGCCGCGCTGACCGAATCGGCCAAAATTCTGATTCAGCACTTCGTGCTGTTTTCCGACGAAAAAATCAGTGTGGACGATACGCAACCTGTAAATTTCGATGACGATGGTGATGAAAATTTTGTGCATATGCGCAAATTGTTCAACACCAAAATCGAAGAACTTAGCTTGGGTGTCCGAACCGTTAATTGCTTGGCCGCCGCCGACATCCGAACGCTTGGCGACCTGGTGCAATACAACAAAAGCGATTTGTTGAAATTGCGCAATTTCGGTCAGAAATCACTCAAAGATTTGGAAAAACTGATCGAAGAACGCGGTTTGACTTTTGGAATGGATTTATCGAAATACAAGAAATAAGAAGCGAGCATTATGAGACACAATAAGAAATTCAATCATCTGGGACGGAAGGCCGGTCATCGCAAGGCGATGTTGCGCAATATGGCCTCTTCCTTGATTATGCATAAACGCATTCATACCACGGTGGCCAAGGCCAAAGCTTTGCGTATGTTTTTGGAACCCTTGGTAACCCGTTCCAAAGAGGATACCATGCACAACCGCCGTATGGTTTTCCGGGCTTTGGGCAACAAATATGCGGTTACCGAACTGTTCCGCAATATTTCGCAAAAGGTGGCCGAGCGTCCCGGTGGTTATTTGAGGATTATCAAATTGGGTAACCGTTTGGGCGACAATGCCGAAATGGCTTTGATAGAGTTTGTGGACTACAACACCACCTACAACACCGAAAAACCGGCCAAGAAAACACGTCGCCGACGTCGTAAGAAAAAAACATCCGGCGAAGCGGCCGCACAAGCCGAAGTAGCGACCCAACAGGAAGAACAAGCCAAGGAAGAAGCGGCCAAAGAAGCCGAGGAAGTTAAAGAACAAGCCGAGGAAAAATCCGCCGAAGCCCCCGAAAAGAAAGCCGAAGACAAGCCCAAAGATGAATCCGGCGAATCGGAAAACGAGGCGAAAAGCGAAGAATAATCCCTATTAAAAAATGACACGAAAAAAACTGCCTTTCCACAGGTGGTTTTTTTCTTTTTTGCATTAGATTAGTCGCAAAGAAAAATGTTATGGGAAAGATTAAAAAGATTCATGCCAGACAGATTTTCGATTCGCGCGGCAATCCTACGGTGGAAGCCGAGGTTTTGACCGATTTGGGAGGTTTCGGACGGGCTGCGGTTCCGTCCGGTGCATCCACAGGTAGCAAGGAAGCCCTGGAATTGCGCGACGGTGGTGCCGAATGCCAAGGAAAATCCGTGCATAAGGCCGTGGAAAATGTACAGCAGTTTATTGCACCGGCTTTGAAGGATGCCGATGTGTTCGATCAGTTGCTTATCGACCGGGTAATGTTGGATTTGGATGGTACCGAAAACAAATCCAAATTGGGTGCCAATGCCATCCTGGCCGTTTCCATGGCCGTAGCCAAAGCCGCCGCCGACGAGTTGGGCATGCCTTTGTTCCAATATTTGGGCGGTCCCTACGCCCACACCTTGCCCGTGCCGATGATGAATGTGGTCAATGGCGGTGCTCATTCCGATGCGCCCATTGCCTTTCAGGAATTTATGATTGTGCCCGCCGGTGCCGAGAGTTTCAAAAATGCCATGCAAATGGCCACGGAAGTGTTCCACGGGTTGAAGAAACTTTTGCACGACCGCGGATTGAGCACGGCCGTGGGCGACGAAGGCGGTTTTGCCCCCGATTTTGCCGGCATTGAAGACGCGTTGGATACTATTTTGAAGGCCATTGAAACCCAAGGTTACAAGCCCGGCGAAGATTTCTTTTTGGCCCTGGACCCTGCGGCTTCGGAATTTTACCGGGACGGTGTTTACGATTATACGATTTTTGAAGGCGAAGGCGGCATGAAACTCACGCCCGAAGCCCAAGTGGCCTATTTGGAAAGTTTGGTGGATAAATACCCGATTATTTCCATCGAAGACGGCATGGCCGAGGACGATTGGAAAGGTTGGAAATTGCTTACCGAAAAATTGGGGCGCAAAATCCAATTGGTGGGCGATGATATTTTTGTAACCAATCCGGCTATTTTACGCAAGGGAATTGCCGAAGGCATAGCCAATGCCATTTTGATAAAACTCAACCAAATCGGGACGGTATCCGAAACCATCGAGGCCATTGAAACGGCGCATCGGGCCGGTTACAAGGCCGTGATTTCGCACCGTTCGGGCGAAACCGAGGATACGACCATTGCCGATTTGGCCGTGGCCATGAACACGGGGCAAATCAAAACCGGTTCCCTTTCGCGCACCGACCGTATGGCCAAATACAACCAACTGTTGCGTATCGAGGAATTTTTGGATCCCGTGGGATATTATCCCGGCGTGGAAACCTTCCGGTTGATACGATAAAGGATTAAATTACTTTGAATTAAAGGCCGCCGGAAGGCGGCTTTTTTTATTAGAATAAATTTAATACTTTTGAAAACAAAAAATTTTTAAAAATTTATTGATATGGACTTAATGGATTTATTACAAGGCCCGATAGGCCGAACACTCCTGGAAGGGATGAGTGCACGTACCGGACAAGACCAAAGCACGACCCAATCCGCATTGCAAGCGGCTATTCCCATGCTGATGGGTGCATTGAAAAAAAATGCTTCCGACCCTGACAAAGCATCCGGATTGATGGATGCCTTGATGAACAAACACAACGGCGGACTTTTGGACCAAATTACCGATATTTTTGGTGGCGGTTCGGTGAATGAAGACGTGGTGGAAGACGGCGACAAAATTTTGGGCCACGTGCTGGGCGACAAAAAGGAAATGGTTGCCGCCGCACTGAGCAAACAGACCAATATGGACACTTCGTCGGCTATGGATATTTTGAAAATGGCTGCGCCCGTGGTGATGAACATGATCGGCAAGCAAGCCGCGCAAAGCAATGTTTCGGATCATTCGGGATTGGCCGGCATAATCGGCAATATGCTGGGAAGTAGCGGCGATGCCGCCCAACACAGTAGTTTGATCGAACGGCTTTTGGATGCCGACAACGACGGCAGCATTGTGGACGATTTGTTCAATATGGGACGTAAATTTTTCGGCCGGTAATTACCGGAAAGTAAAACGTCATTAAATCCGCTCCTTCGGGGGCGGATTTTGTGATTGCTTATATTGATAGATAAAGAATAATTTGTATTCAAAACCAATTTTCCATTAAAATGAATGATATTTTCATTGCCTTATTGATAGGGATTGGTGCGGGAATTATCGATGTGATACCGATGCTTATTCAAAAAATGAATAAAGCGGCCAATCTGTCGGCTTTTTCGCATTGGGTGGTTTTGGGTTTGATTATTCCGTTTGTTTCGTGGGGCATAGCTCCTTGGCTCAAAGGTTTGACTATTGCCGAACTTTCGGCCGTTCCGGTATTGTTTATGGTGGGTACCGAGGATAAAAAAGCCATTTTGCCTATTGTGGTAATGTCGGCCTTGTTGGGTGCGGCTGTGGGGGTGGCCGGAAAATATTTTATCGGCTGATATTTTGGCCGAATGCTCAGTGGGCCTTATATCAAAATTCCAGACGGGGTTAAGAAATAGATTTATTTTCTCCGCAAAATATGCGGCGAATATACCGGTTTTTCTCCGCATTTCCTGCAATTTTTTTGGGACATAAACAGTGCCAACAATTATCCACCATCCACTCAAAAATCTAAAATTTCATTGTGTTTTGCGTATTATTAGCAAATAGGTTTA
>WGAP01000072.1 GCA_015494775.1 Flavobacteriales bacterium
AGGGCCGAAGTGGACATTCTGGCTCGCGACGGCAATGTGTTGGTGGCCGTGGAGGTCAAAACCCGCGGCACCGATGCTTTCGGACGACCCGAAATTTTCGTGGGGCGCAAAAAAATCCGCATGCTTACCGAAGCGGTCAATGCCTATGCCGAACAAAACGGATGGGAAGGCGAAATCCGTTTCGACATTGTGGCCATTGTGCGCGAAGGCGGCCAAACCCGCATCGAACATATTCCCGATGCCTTCTACTGGTTTTAGAGGGACACGGTCTTGTAGTATGAGGTAAAAAAATAATCCGGCATCGAATACGTTATACCTAAAAAAACCGATGCCTATGACCGATTGTTACACGTGTTCCGTTTACGAAAAACGCCAATGGATTCGCCGCATCAGTGCGGTGCGCTACCTTCGTTATTATTCCGCCGCCTACCGGGTAATTCGCCTTGCCGGCGCCTATTGGACCGTTTGGATGAACTGACCGGTTTGCTCCGGCTTTCCCACAAGGTATAAAGATATGTAAGCGTAAAAGTGGGAATAAAATCGGTGCCGGGCAGAATTTCTTCGGCAAATTCGATTATTCCGGCCACCTTTCCGGTGGTGCCGGGATACATTTTCATAAGCAAATAAGATGACAACGGTGCCCATATCAAGTCGATGCTTTCACCGATGCCCGGTGCCAAATAGCTGATCCACCCCACAGCATCGAGCAAGAGGTGCATACCCAAACGGCGCCAAGTAAATTTTAGCGGTTTCAAAGTGGTTTTTTATGATTTCAAAAGTAAGTTTTTTATCTCATTTGAAAAGAAGAAAAGGCGGTTAAATCATTGTCAAATTAACAACTTGATAAAAAATTTTGCCTATTTGGCATATTTTTTGATACCTTTGCGGCCGGAAAACCACTTTTATTGCCAAAAATGAAAAAATATCTGGTCCATATATTCGGTTTAATCGCCATCCTGTTGTTGGTTTATTCCTACACGGCATTGGAAAACGAAGCCCGTGAGCCGGTGGTCTTTATCCCCGACCGGCCTGAGCCCAAACCCGCCGTTTTTCCGCAATGGAAAGACAGCGCAACCCGGACGGACGAAGTAAAAATTCCGTTTGTGGGTAAAGATTTTGTCGGCTTCAAGGAGGCCCTGGCCTTTAACGAATCCGGCGGCCGTTACGATGCGGTCAATTCCTTGGGATTTATGGGTAAATACCAATTCGGAGCCGGCACCTTGCGCCAACTGCACATTGATCGACGGGAATTTTTGCGCAATCCCCGCCTGCAAGAGGAGGCCTTCCGGCGTTATGTGTTGCACAACCGCAAGTATTTGGAAAAAGAAATCCGTTTGTTCAGCGGTAAATATATCCACGGTATCAAAATCACCGAATCGGGTATATTGGCCGCCGCTCACTTGGCCGGCGCCGGCGCGGTAAAACGTTATTTGTATTCCCACGGACGCGAAAGCGCCACCGATGCCTACGGAACGCGCATCGAGGATTATTTGCGTCGCTTTGCCGATTATGATTTATCATCACTGACCCGCGAACGCCGCTAAATGTTTCATTAAACTTTGAGGAAGAAATTAAACCACAGAGGCGCACAGGGTTTTTCGCTTAAAACAAATATTGCATTCTTTAAAAAATCCGGCCGAAGGAGACTATGTTTCCCCGTTCATCCGCAGCAATTCTTCCAAATATTTCCTGTCGGCCGAAAGCCGCGGAACCTTATGCTGGCCGCCCAATTTATTCCGCGCCGCCATCCAACGGTCGAAAAGGCCGGGCCGGGCTATATGCAGCCGTAAAGGTGCCAAGGAAATATTTTTGGTACGCTTGATGTCGTAGTCCGAATTAAGTGCACGAAGCGCATCGTCCAAATCACGCGCAAAAGCCGCCACATCTTCCGGCGGCCGGTCGAATTCCACCAACCATTCATGATAACCCGGCGCACCAGGCTGTGGCGGAACGGCCGAAACCGTATAATCGACACTATGTACGCCGTGGCGAGCCGCCACTTGTTCCAAAGCCCTGTCGGTGTTGTGCACCATCACTTCTTCGCCCACAATGTTGAGGAAATGCTTTGTCCGGCCGGTAATCAACAGTTTGTACGGCCTGACCGAAGTAAAACGCACCGTATCGCCCACAATATAGCGCCACAAACCCGAGGCCGAACTGATGACCAAAGCGTAATCTTCGCCCGTTTGCACCTGTTCGAGCGGTAACACACGGGTGGAATGCACGCCACGGAAATCTTTCATCGGAATGAATTCATAGAAAATGCGGTAGTCCAACATCAGGAGCAAATCACGGCTTTCCGGTTCGTTTTGCATGGCAAAAAATCCTTCCGAAGCGTTGTAAATTTCCATATAACGCATATCCGGCTTGCCGATCAGCCGGTCGAATTGGGCCCGATAGGGTGTAAAACTGATACCGCCGTGGAAAAACACTTCCAGGTTGGGCCAAATTTCGGCCAAGTTTTTTTGGCCCGTGCTTTCCAAAATACCGGTGATCAGCTTCAAAAACCAAGTGGGAATGCCCACCAATGCGCGGACATCTTCGTGCGTTACTTCCCGTTTGATGCGGTCGATTTTTTCGGTCCAATCCGGCAGGAGCGAAATTTCTTCCGAAGGCACGCTACGGAATTGCGCCCAAAAAGGCAGCCGGTCGATCATTATACCCGACAAATCGCCGATGATGATGTTTTTCTGCCGGTCGCGCCGGGTGGTGCCGCCCAATTTAAGCGCTTTGCCCAACAGAAATTTGGAATCGGGATAATGGGACAAATAGGTCAAAATCATATCCTTCCCGCCGCGGAAATGATTGTCGTCGAGCATTTCATCGGGCACGGGAATATATTTGCTTCGCGTGGAAGTAGTGCCGCTGGATTGGGCGTAGTAGCGCACCTGTCCGGGCCACAGCACATCCTTTTCGCCCACTTGCATACGTTGGATATAAGGATGCAATTCGGCATAGGTGGTCAAGGGCAACCGGCGGGCAAATTCATCGTAGTTTATTCCGGCATACAAGCCGTATTGCCGTCCGTAACGGGTCAGGGCGCCGCGCATGACCAAAAAACGGAATTCATCGGCTTGCACCGCTTCGGGCTCGCCGGTGTAACGCTTCCATTGCCGTTGGCGTGAATAAAACAAGGTGGATATAAAAGAATTGAGGATATTTTCGAACATTCTTGCTAAATTGAACGTCTAAAATTATCGATTTTTTATGAAAGCGGAGTTTACACTGAAAAAAATGCCGGTCGCATCCGGCGAACCCGTGCAATATTTTATGGATTTGGGAACTGATTTTTTGCAAGTAAACAACCTGATAGGCAGGGAAATCCACCTGGAACATACCGGTTACGAATGTTTGGCTTGCGGCTCGGACGAGCCCGTTTATGCCCGCGGATTTTGCAAAAAATGTTTTTTCGAAGCGCCCCAAGCGGCCCCTTGGTTTATTCATCCCGAGCAGAGCCGGGCCCATTTGGGCGAGGAAGACAGGGATTTGGCCTACGAACAACGCATCCAACTGGCACCGCACGTGGTGTATTTGGCCAAAACTTCGGGTATCAAGGTGGGTGTTACCCGCCGCGCCAACCTGCCCGACCGTTGGATTGACCAAGGCGCCGACGAGGCCTTGGTGGTTTTGGAAACGCCCAACCGCTATTTGGCGGGCATCACCGAGGTGGCGCTCAAAGCCCACATTACCGACAAAACGCAATGGAAAGGAATGCTTTCGGCCCGTGTGGCACCCGACGATTTGCAGGCGGTTTGGGCCGGCTTGCGGGACTTTGTTCCCGACGAAACGCGACTTTATATCGTCTCATCCACTAAGGTTCAACGCTTTACCTATCCCGTACAAAACTATCCGCCACAGTTCAAGGCGGTCAAGCTGGACAAGGACAAGCGCATTTCAGGCCGTTTGGCCGGCATCAAGGGCCAATACCTGATTTTTGACGACGGCCGGGTGTTCAATGTGCGCAATCACGAGGGCTATCGCGTTTTGTTGAAAGTGTGATTTTTAGGGCGCCCGGCCGCCTACGTTCGGGGCCCCGCCGGCGGGCGAACGCCCGCGCGACTTGCCTTCGGCAATTCGCCGGCGCCTTCGGCGCCGCGGCGGGGCCACGGACGCTGCTTCAAGCGGCGGAGCGCTTTCGCATCGTCCGTTTCCTCACGCGTTGCAGCAAGCATAAAATATCGGATAAGTCGAATTCAAGACTTGGTGTGAAGGTTTTAT
>WGAP01000073.1 GCA_015494775.1 Flavobacteriales bacterium
ACGTGGTGCCGGCCCCAGGGTAACCACCCAAACAAAATTTTGTGACAGATTGGCAACGGCCGTAACTTTTTCCGTTACGTTTTGAATGGCCAAAAGATCTCTTTGTCCCGGCAGTACGGCTCCGAGTCCGCCGTTTTGTGTAATGTCCACTATGGAATAGCGTAAGCCGCTTGAACCACCGGCATCGTCCACCGAAAAAACATAATATTTGGTCGCATCACCCGGATGCGGTACAACCAGTCCGGATTGCGAAGATGAAGGGTCTCCGCTTAACCCCGTACCATTGGGCATGACTGTATGGTTGCGCGTATAAATCGTAATTCCATCGGTGTATAATATGAGCTGACCGGTGGGGGAGGAGATGGCCGAGCATCCTTCTTCGGTGTGCAATTGCCCGCGTACAGCCGTGGGCGGATTGGTGTTGAAATCCAAACCGGCAAAATCGCCGAAATACCAATGCGAAGCTTCCAACTGCCCGAATAAAAACGAATTAAAGCCCGAAAATATCAGTAAAGCAATAAATAATTTTCTCATCACGCAAACTTTGGATTTACAATAAAAACAAATATATCGAAAAAATCATATATATCCTCAGGTATGCCAATATGGCATAAAAATATTTTTTTTCCCGCCAAAAAAACTTATCCGCCCGCTTGGCACAATCATTGACGATGGCTTTTCGAATTTTAAAATCAAAATCATTATGAGCGAAAAAACCAGTAAAATCATCGGAATAGATTTGGGTACGACCAACTCCGTAGTGGCTGTACGCGAAGGTAATGATACCGTGGTTATTCCTAACCCCGAAGGCAAACGAACCACCCCGTCCATGGTGGCCTTTACCGATAACGGAGAAATCAAAGTGGGCGACCCGGCCAAACGTCAGGCCGTTACCAACCCCGAACGAACCGTTTTCTCCATCAAACGTTTTATGGGAAAATCCTTCTCCGAACTCAAAAAAAGCGGAGAAATCGACCGCGTGCCCTACAAAGTGGTCCAAGGGCCCAACGACACGCCGCGCGTGGTTATCGGCGACAAACAATATACGCCGCAGGAAATCTCGGCCATGATATTGCAGAAACTCAAAAAAATGGCCGAAGACTACCTGGGCGCGCCCGTCAAAGAAGCCGTAATCACCGTGCCGGCCTACTTCAACGACGCCCAACGTAAGGCCACCAAGGAAGCCGGCGAAATTGCCGGACTGAAAGTGCGCCGTATCATTAACGAACCTACGGCGGCCGCCTTGGCCTACGGCTTGGACAAAACCGACAAAGAACAAAAAATTGCCGTTTACGACCTGGGTGGCGGTACCTTCGATATTTCCATCCTGGACATTGGCGACGGCGTAACCGAAGTGTTGTCCACTGCCGGCGACACCCACCTGGGTGGTGATGACTTCGACCAACGCATTATCAACTGGCTGGCCGATGAATTCCAAAAAGAAGAAGGCGTTGATTTGCGCAAAGACCCCATCGCCTTGCAACGTCTGCGCGAAGCCGCCGAAAAGGCCAAAATCGAGCTTTCGGCAAGTTCCGAAACCGAAATCAACCTGCCTTATATCACGGCTACGGCCAGCGGTCCCAAGCACCTGGTGAAAAAACTCACCCGTTCGCAATTCGAAAAAATGATCGACGACCTGGTCAAACGCACCATGGACACCGTGGCCGAAGCCATGAAAAAAGCCGGCCTCAAACCTTCCGATATCGACGAAGTTATTCTCGTGGGCGGTTCCACCCGCGTGCCCAAGGTGCAAGAAGCCGTGGAAAAATATTTCGGCAAAAAAGCCAGCAAAAACGTCAACCCCGACGAAGTGGTGGCCATTGGTGCCGCCATCCAGGGCGCTGTGCTCAGCGGAGATGTGAAGGATGTTTTGCTCCTGGACGTAACGCCCCTTTCCTTGGGTATCGAAACGCTGGGCGGCGTGATGACCAAGCTCATCGAAGCCGGAACCACCATTCCCACCAAGAAATCGCAAATCTTCACCACGGCCACCGACAATCAGGAAAGCGTGGAAATCCACGTCCTGCAAGGCGAACGCCCCATGGCCAAGGACAACAAAACCATCGGCCGGTTCCACCTGGACGGTATTCCGCCCGCACGCCGCGGCGAACCGCAAATCGAGGTTACCTTTGACATCGACGCCGACGGTATCATCCACGTAACGGCCATGGACAAAAAAACCGGCAAGAAAAAAGACATCCGCATCGAAGCGTCGTCCGGCCTCACGCCCGAAGAAATTGAACGGATGAAAAAAGAAGCCGAAGAAAACGCCGAACGCGACCGCATCGCCAAGGAAAATGCCGAAAAACTCAACAAGGCCGACGCCACCGCTTTCCAATTGGAAAAACTGCTCGATGAGCACAAGGACAAATTGTCCGACGCCACCAAGCAAAGCATCGAAGCCGTGGTCAAAGAACTCAAAGAGGCCTTCGACAAACACGATGCCGCGGCCGCCGAAGCCGCAGTCAAAAAGGCCGAAGACGTGCTCAAACAGGCCTCGGCCGACATCCAAAACGCCGCCCAAGCCCAAGCCGGTGCAGGCGCAGGCGCGAGCGAATCCGGTGGCGGACAAAGCAACCAAGGCGGTGGAAGCGACGACATCGAAGACGTGGATTACGAAGAAGTCAAATAATTCCGGAAATCAGCCGTCGAAACCGTCCGCAATGTGCGGGCGGTTTTTTATTTTTAGGGCGCCCTGCCGCACACGTTCGGGGCCCCGCCGGCGGACTGACGTCCGCAGCGCTCCCGTCATTGCTTCGCAATGCGGGAGGCGCCGGCGCCTCCGGCGCCGCGGCGGGGCCAACGCCAAGCGCTTCGGCCGGCGGAGCGGCTCCCGCACTCGTTCATGTAGCAGCACCGCTTTGCGCCGCAGCACATTCATGAGGCGGGACCGGTTTGTAAGCGTTACTTGCAAGACCGGCTCGCGCTTGGCGGTCCTCACGTGCCGCCCGCCGGGCTGTCCGCTCAAATGCGGCTCGGCAAATGCCGGTTTTTTGCGCGGGCGCGCGGCACGCGCGCCCGCGCCCGCCCGTACGTGGGGCTTCCTCCGGTCGCCGCCGCCGGGCGGAAAAAACTACGGCATTGCCTTCGCCGCATAACCGCTCCCATCCCTGGCGCAAATTTAATTTTGAGTTTTGAGTTTTTAGTTTTGAGTTGATTTTTATCGAAGCGACCGGATAAAAAGCGGCACTTATGCACCTGATAAGTCGCCTTGCCAAGCCGCCGGCCTTCCCTTTACGCTTCGCCCACACCTTCGATTTTTCGTAACTTTGTCTCAAACTCCCCTTTTATGGCCTTGCCTTTCGACATTCCCAAACTGCGGCACACCGGTTCCGGTCGATTTTTCCTTATTGCCGGCCCTTGTGCTATTGAAGGCCGCGATATGGCCCTGCGCATTGCCGAACGCATTGTGGAAATCACCGAACGCTACCGAATTCCCTACATTTTCAAGGGAAGTTACCGCAAGGCCAACCGCACCCGTCCCGACAGTTTTACGGGCATCGGCGACGAAAAGGCCCTGAAAATCCTACGCGAAGTGGGCGAGCGCTTCGATATTCCCGTGCTTACCGATATTCACCTGCCGACCGAAGCCGCCATGGCGGCCGCCTATGTGGATGTGCTTCAAATTCCGGCCTTTTTGGTGCGCCAAACCGATATTATCGAAGCGGCGGCCCGCACCGGCAAGCCCGTCAACCTGAAAAAAGGGCAGTTTATGGCGCCCGCATCCATGCGTTTTGCAGTGGAAAAGGTGTTGCGTCAGGGGAATGACAAGGCGATGATTACCGAACGCGGCACCATGTTCGGCTACACCGACCTGATTGTGGACATGCGCGGCTTGCCCGTTATGCGGAAATATGCCCCCGTGGTCTTGGACATCACCCATTCGCTCCAACAGCCCAACCAAGCGGACGGCGTTACCGGCGGCCGTCCCGAACTCATCGCCACCGTTGCCCGCGCGGGCGTGGCCGCAGGGATTGACGGTATTTTTCTGGAAACCCACTACAATCCGGCCGAGGCCCGTTCCGATGCGGCCAATATGCTCCCGCTCGACCGTTTGGACGACTTGTTGGCCCAATTGATACGCATCCATGAAGCTGTTCAAGCCGGCGATTAGGTTTTTCGGAATGGTTGTGCCGCTGAGTTTGTTGCTGGCGGCCGCTGTTGCCTATTTCTACTTGCCCCGCCTGGTGGCCGAAGTGCGCAATCCCTTGGCCGGGCGTTATAATTCCGCCTTGCAAAGCATTCAAGCGCCGCGATTTTCGGATTTCGGCATTGCCCGTGGCCGTGTGTTTTCGGTCCGTGTAAACGATAGCATTCGCTTGTCGGCCTATGCGGTCAAAGCTGCGGGCGAGGCACGGGGCACCATTATGGCTTTGCACGGTTACCGGTCGAGCAAAAACCGCTTTTTGCCGGCCGCCGGATATTTTTCGCGCCATGGTTGGAACTTTATTGCCGTTGACCTGCGGGCACACAATGCCAGTAGCGGACGCTACACGGGATTTTCCTACTTCGAACGTCGCGATACGGATGCCTTTTTGGATAGTTTGGAAGCCCGCGGCGATATCCGCCGGCCCTTGGTGCTTTACGGGCATTCGATAGGGGCGGCCACGGCCTTGTTTACGGCCGCGCGGCGCAGCGATGCGGACGCCCTGATATTGGAAAGCTGTTTTGACGATTTTGCCCATTTGATTCCCAACTATCTGGATTTTTATTTGGGCGAAGAATTGCCTGCTTCGGACTTAATTACCCGTGATTTGTTCGAGCGTTTGCATATTCCGTTGGACAGTTTACGTCCCGTGGCCGTGGCTTCGCAAATTCATATTCCCGTGCTTCAAGTGCAAGGCGATGCCGACGTCAAGGTCAAACCGGCGCAGGCAAGGCGGCTGTTTGTCCGCCTGGCTTCGCCGCAAAAGCAATGGATGTGGATTCGGGGCGGCACGCACAACCGGCTTTGGCTGCCCGACACGACGGCCTATTTCGAACGGCTCAATGCTTTTCTGACACGCGTTTTTCCAAAACATCCAAGGCCGGCCGCAAAACCGCAGTGATTTTTTCGCGGGCCGTGTCCAAATCGAACCATTCCACCCGGTCGATTTCGGGGAAGGATTGTTTGCGGCCCGAACGGGGCGGCCATTCGATGCTAAAAAGGTTGCTGTGAAAACGTTCCACGGGCGGCTCCCAGTCCACGGCCCACAGCCGGTTGGTTTTTCCGTTGCGGCTGAATGTGCCCAAATCCGTCAAGGGAATGTCGTCGGGCAGGGACCAACCGGTTTCTTCGTGCCATTCGCGCAGGGCGGCTTGAAGGGGCGTTTCCCCCGGATTGACCAAGCCCTTGAACACTGTCCAGGCGCCGCGGTCTTTGTTTTTCCAGTAAGGCCCGCCCATGTGGCCCAAAAGCACCTGAATACGGCCTTGGTGATAGCGCCACGGAATAATGCCGGCGGAGGTTTTCATTGCTGGGCTTTGGAACAAATTTAGGATATTCCTTATTATTAAAAATGGCGACTTGGTAGCCTGCGTAAACAAAGATTATATTGTAAAAATTGACATTATACCCCTTTTGTAGTAGGAGTATCCATTTTTATTTCATAAATCTCTTTTAATTTATAGTTCTTATCCCAGCGGGTAAAGATTTTTAAATAGTATGATTTCCACTTTTTCGATTTTCTAAAATATATTTTATGGATAAGATGGTATGTTGCAATGAAATCATCACCTGATTTATCTAATTTATAAGTATCCCACAGAATTTTTGTCGTAGTATAAGGGAATCTATGTTTATAGCTTTCAATTTCTTTTAAAACCTGATTAAATGAAATTTCATTTTTTTTATAATACCGTTTAATTGGATTAGAAAATATATTTCTTAATCCGGAAAAATTATCATTACGGATAAATTTATAGTAATTGCTAATATTATTTTTTATTTTCTCTCTACTTGCATGTGTTAATATAACTTTGTTTTCAGTGTTATAAGCATTTGAAGTACTACTCTTTGAAAAAACTCTCCCTAACATAAAAATAATTAATATGCCTAAAATCGTATATGCGAATCTTAAAATTCTTTCAAAAGATTTCTGTTTTATTTTTTTAGAAAATGAAGAGAAAAATTTTGAAAAGTAATTACACGAAAAGGGTTTTTGGTGAATAACATGGTTTTTTACAGTTTGTTCGGTTAATTCAAGATACCCGATTTTTTCTAGTTCATTCAAAGAAATTAATGCAACAGCATTTGGTTTACTGGGCTTACCTCCAATGCCCAAAATAATTAGGATTAAAGTCTTTTCTTTACTTTGAATATCTAAAAATCTATTATATTGCGTTAAATCTATTAAACGAATTTTTTTATAAATGTATTTTGATCTATATTTTGCCTCAACATAAAATTCCTTACCTGTTTTTATACATTTAAATTTAAAATCGGGTTTGGTTGTATCGGTTGCAAATTTAATTTGATTTTGTTCATAAGAATTTGTGCGGTGGATAAGTTTAAATTCCTCTTCTGGAAATAAATTTTTTAGAACATAATTTTCAAATTCTTGGCCTCGTTTAAAACTTTCCGTGCGCATATATCATTTAAGTTTTACAATGAAAACGTTATTGCAATTTAGTAATAAATCTTATAAAAAAGAAATATTGCGATGTTAAATTAATGTGTTTCTGTGATATACCGAAAATTCAGGTTAAATTTTTTAAGTAAAAAAAACTAATGGTAAAAGTTTAAAATGTCTGGAAATATCGAAGTGACCACAGCCGCAAAGCACCAAGAGGCACTGAGGTCTGCGAGGAGACCGTCAGGGCTCCGAGCACGCGAAGGGAAACAAGGCGCGGCCTTGGCTTCGGCCCTTGGAAGCCGCAGGTTCCCGTAGCCCGCAGCAGACCGAAGGGCTGATGCGGTAGCGAAGGCAGACCGGAACGGGCTGCCAGAGCCGCCGAGGAAACCGGAGGGTTCCGAGGCCCGCGTAACAAGACAAGCGCCGCCGCTTGCAAGGCGCGCCGGCTTGTGGAGCGCCAAAAAATATGAATTTTCACCGGAATTTGCCGTTTTGGACGCCTTATCCTATCTTTATACGCAAATGCAATTACCTATGAAAAAGACCGTCATTATTCTTTTGGTCGTTGCTCTGGGCCTGGCGCTGACCAATCCCGACAAGGAAGATTTTAAGGAATATGTTGCGAAAAACCTGCAAAAAGAACTGGTCAAAAAGGGCGATAAAGATGCGGTGAGCCGTATTTTCAAACCCTTGGCCGACGGATTGGCCCAATTGGGCGGAAGTTTGAGTTCGGCCTTTGCGCATCGCGAAAATTACTACCTGTTTTCGGTTTTTACACTCGGGCCCGACGGTGAACAAGATGTGCCGCGGTATTTGGGCATAGGCAAAATGTTTTTCCGGCTGAACTGAAAGGGGCTTCGGTAGGAAAAGTTACGGGCAAAACGGCGGGTTTTGCCGGAAAAAAGCCGGATTTATTCTTATTGTCAAAAAGATTTAATTATCTGAAAACGAACCGTTTAAAAATGACGGTTGATATTTTTTTTCCTTATGGCGGTTGTATTTTAGTGGATGAAAATCCAAAAAACAAAACGTCATGAACAAGCTCAAAGAAGTATTGTATAGCAAAATCGAAGCCCACCGCCCGCGCACGCGACGCCTGGCCAAAGAATACGGCGATGTGGTGGTGGATCAGGTGCATGCCCGTCAGATTGTAGGTGGAATGCGCGGCATCAAATGCCTGATTAGCGACATTTCCTACTTGGACCCCTACGAAGGTATCCGCTATCGCGGCTATACCTTGCCCGAAGTGTTTGAAAAACTCCCCAAGCCCGACGGTGCCGAAATGCCCTATGTGGAAGGGTTGTATTATTTGCTCCTGACCGGCGACATTCCCACGCGCGAGCAAGTGGAGGATTTGATTATCGATATGAACAACCGCCGGATTATTCCCAAATACGTTTGGGATGTGATTGATTCGTTCCCGAGCGAAAGCCATCCCATGGCCATCCTTTCGGCGGCGGTGATGAGCTTGGAACGTGAGTCGCTGTTCAACATCAAGTATCGCCAAGGGATGAAAAAAACCGATTATTGGGATCCCACCTATGAGGACGCGACCAATTTGCTGGCCAAAATTCCGCTTATTGGGGCCTATATTTACCGCAAACTGTATCATCCCGAAGGCGCTCACCGCTATCCCGACCCTACCTTGGATTTGGGGGCCAATTTTGCCTACATGATGGGCAAAGACAAGCCCTATGACGATGTTTCGCGTATGTATTTCATCATCCACGCCGACCACGAAGCCGGTAATGTGAGCGCACATACGGGTCATTTGATTGCAAGTTCGCTTTCGGATGTGTATTATGCCGTTTCGGGTATGATCAACGGTTTGGCCGGCCCGTTGCACGGCTTGGCCAACCAGGAAGTGCTGCGTTGGCTCCACGGACTGATGGAGAAATTCGGCGACAAGGTGCCCGGCGAAGAAGAACTACGCGCCTATGTGTGGGACACGCTCAACAGCGGCCAGGTCATTCCGGGTTACGGCCATGCCGTATTGCGTCGCACCGACCCGCGCTATATGGTGCAGCGTGAGTTTTGCCTGAAACACCTGCCCGACGATCCGCTGTTCAAATACGTGGATGCGCTCTACAAAGTGGTGCCCGATGTGCTCAAAGAACACGGCAAGGCCAAAAACCCTTGGCCCAATGTGGATGCCCAGTCGGGTGTGGTGCAATGGCACTACGGCGTGCGCGAATACGATTTCTACACCGTGCTGTTTGCCATCGGCCGTTCTATCGGCGTGCTTTCGAACATCATTTGGGACCGCGCATTGGGCTATCCCATCGAACGACCCAAATCCATCACCACCGATATGTTGGAAGAAATGGTGGGTATCAAAAAATAAATCATTCCGGATGCGGAGTAAAAAAAACCCGGCGCCCGAAGGGTGCCGGGGGTTTTTTATTTCCAAAAAATGATCATAGTCCCGGCAAATGCATATCCTTGGGATATTGCACCTTGAAGCGGAAATACATACGGGCGCTTTGACCTGCCCGGACGGTTTTGTCCCAGGTAATGATGCCTTTGCGGTCCACCGAACCGTCGGTTTCCTTGTCTTTGACTTTGATATGTTCGTCTTGCGAAACGGGGAAGCGGTCTTTGACGATGATATGAACCGGAACGTTTTTGTGGTTGGTCACGGTGATGATATAACCCTTGCTTCGGGTTACCTTGTTGCCCAGGAGGTTGTAGTCGTCGAAGCGTTTGTCGGCGGTGCGATCAACGCTGATTTCGGGGTCGATGCCCAGGGGCAGGTCGGTATGGGCGTCTTTGCCGCCGGGGTTGATATACATTTCACCGGTATATACGCCTTCGAAATAAATCCGTGCCTTGCCCGGAATCAAACGATGGCTGCTCAAATCACCGGTGCGGGCGCGCAAATAAACGTTGCGGTCGTAGCCCGGAGCGGTAAAGTAGGTATATTCGGCCGGCGTGTCGAAACTGTCCAAACGGATTAATACGGGCCGGCCGTCGGAAGCCACGGAGTAGCGCATCGAAGGTTGGTATTCCACCTGCAAGGTGCTGTTCACTTGATTTACATCGGCATAGTCCATGGCCGGTTCGGCTTCGGTGGTCATGACAACATATTCCGCTTTTTTGGCCTTAGCATCCTTTGAGCGATACACCGGCGGTTG
>WGAP01000074.1 GCA_015494775.1 Flavobacteriales bacterium
ATTTTTACGAGAATTGGGCCGGTATGCACAATGAAATCACCCTGGGATTGCGCTACGGAAATGCCCGGTTTTCCTACGATTTGCAACGCGTTGCCTACGATGCGCCTTCGCCCGGTATGCCCGCTTATGTTTGGACGGGCCACCGGCAATATACCGGCCTGCACGCCGGTTGGATTGAAGTGGGCGCCACGCTCAAAGCCGAGATTTTTCACGGATTTTACCTGGATTTATTCCTCTCGGGCAAACGACTGCTGGGCGGCGCCCGTCCCGGAAATTTCGATTTGCTCTACGTGCCCGGATTTTTCCGCACCAATGTTTCGGGCTTCGGCTTTGGGCTCGGATACGGGATAAGTTACAGGTTGGGCCTGTAAGGTCAAATTTGGTGTTCTAATCGGTTATTTTTTTTTTGATTAATAAATTTAGGGCGCCTCCCGTACATTGCTTGCGCAATGTCGGGACCGGGCTGTCCGCTCAAATGCGCAGGCGGCCCGCTCTTGCCCTGCAAGCGTGGCGGACGTGGCTCCCCACTGGTCGCCCCGCCGCCACGGCAGGCCTGCGGCGCGCCGCCCCCGCATAACCGCTCCCATCCCTGGCGCGGGGTTTTCGGGGTTAAATTGTCCCGAAAAAAAGATTTTTTTAAACTTCGTATGATTATCAAACAAATTTCTACTGAATAAATATATAAGGTAAGAACCTTACAATATTGCTAATTGTACCAATTTTCCTTCCTTACATACAATACTTTGTAAATGCTATCCTTGTGGTGCAAAAATTCCTCATAGGAATGCGTTTGCATCAAAATAGGTACATTGTCTTCCGATTTATCGTTTTCCGTAACACAACAACACCATTTTCCACAGTAATCCTCATAAATAAACAAACGTGGTTTGCCGCCCTGTTTACCGGCAATCAAGCCAATATCATGGAGGTGAAAAATTCCATCCCGATAGCGTTTGAAAGGGCTAAAAACCCTCAATGGACGGTAATCGTCGGGAAAAGGGTTGCAATCCAGTCTGTAAACTTTCTTTTCCGGTTGTTCCATGCATTCGGGAACAACGAAACAAACCTGTGAATGACCGTTCATCTTACGGAAAAACATGGTTTTGAAAGCATAATATTCCTTGGATATCTCTCTGTCGTAATACATCGGGCCAAAAACATTGAAACGGAAAGTGCCGTCAAAAAGTGTCATGTCTGAAAAGAGGTTTTTGAGGTTTTCCTTAGCGGTGTGGCCTTGGTAAACGATATAATCGAGATATGGCTCCGAATAGACCATACCGTCTTTGCGGTAGAAATTGTCAGGGCTTTCGTGGATGGCTTTGAGGTATGCCATCACCTTGTCTCCGTCCAACTTTTCCATAGCTTTGGGAAAGCGCCGCTTAAAATCCAATGCCGTGGCTGCCACATTCCATTGGTCGCCGGTGTGCAGGCGGGCAATGTGATAATAACCGCCGGGCTTGGGAAAGATTTCAAAAATATAGTTCCTATAACCTAATCCTTCTTTGGGTTTGGTAATTACCACCACGTATTTAATCATTCCGTCTTGCATGCCGAATACCGATTTGACAGGGCTTTGACATCCATCAACTTCTCCAATATCAAAACTGGTACACCGTATAATGTCATTGCCAAGACGCGAAACGAAATGTATTTGCAGAGATTTGAAGGGTTCCCATTCAGCGATTTTGTCAGGCGTAATGCTGATATAAATATCATCGATAGGTGAACCGCCCAAATCGATGTCATTGTCCAGCCGGTAGTGTTCGGTGATTACCGGCGGCACGAAATCCACATAATTGGTCGTGCGGTGACTGATGGCCAAGGCGAAATCCGTGTAAATGTTCGGATTGAATGGAACAATGTATTCAAGGGGAAATGCTTCCTGGGCCATTGCAGGATTAACAAAAAGTACAGCCAATAAAACCGGAAGGTAAAATTTTTTCATAAAAGCGGTTTTGAAAAATAGAAAAACAACACTGTAAAATTAGCAAGGGCACCGGGTTTAGGCCAATAAAAATGAAAAATGGGATGATATGCATGATTCACCCCTTCCTAAACCTGATTTTGATGCGGAAATAGGCAAAAATCAAGGTCATCACCGGGCTGATGAGGTTAAAAAAGGCATAGACCCAATAATCTTGCGTAGGCACGCCCAGCATTTTGGAGTTATATGCGCCGCCGGTGTTCCAAGGAATAAGCACCGAAGTTACCGTTCCCGAATCTTCGAGCGTCCGGCTCAGGTTTTCGGGCGCCAGTCCGGCATCGTCGAAGGCCTGTTTATACATCTTGCCCGGCACCACAATGGCCAAATATTGATCGGAAGCCGTCGCATTGAACAAAATACAAGTCAAGTCCGTGGCGGCAAACAAACCGAATATGCCTTTGAGCGTTTGGAGCAGGAACAAACTGATACGTTTCAAGGCGCCCACCGCTTCCATCACACCGCCGAAAAACATGGCGCTGATAATCAACCAAATAGTGGAAAGCATACCGGTCATGCCGTCGCCCGAAAACAAGTCTTTGAGCAAGGGCTCGTCTGTGGGAATACTCGTTTCACCCACGATGGACTGGGTGATAAGCCGATATCCGTCGCGCAAACCCAAATGTGCGGTTCCCGCCAAATGGGCCAATAAATCCCGTTGAAAAATCAAGGCGGCAACGGCTCCAAGAACAATACCCGCAAACAAAGACACAAGCGGCCGCGTTTTGAGCACAATCAACACAATCACTACCAAGGGAACCGTAAATAACCAGGGCGACACGTTGAACGAACGGCGAATGGCCTCCAAAAGCGCCGCATAATGTCCGGCGGACGGTTCCGCGTGATGCCATCCCAGAAGCAGGAAAATAAGGAAAGCTAGCGTAATCGACGGCACGGTGGTGTAGAGCATATAACGCACATGCGTAAAAAGGTCGGTGCCCGCCACTGCCGAAGCCAAATTGGTCGTGTCCGACAGCGGGGAAATCTTGTCGCCGAAATAAGCGCCCGAAATCACCGCACCGGCAATCATGGCCGCATCGTAGCCCATGGCCTTGCCAATACTCATCAGGGCGATGCCCACCGTGGCCGTGGTGTTCCACGAACTGCCCGTGGTTACCGACACCACCGCGGCTATCACCAGGGCCGTGGCCAAAAACACTTGCGGGTTGAGCAATTGCAACCCGTAGTAAATCATGGTGGGAATAATGCCGCTAAGTAGCCAAATACCCGACAATGCGCCCACAAAGAGCAAAATCATAATGGCGCCCGATGTTTGCGCGATGTTTTGCGACACGTGTTCCAGCATACGGTCGTAGGAAATGCCCTTGCGCAGTCCCAACCATCCAGCCAGGAGACCGGCCAATATCAGGGCGAATTGATTGGGACCCGATGTGGCTCCGTCGCCGAAAACACGACTGTTGATATAGAGCAAAACAATCAAAAGCGCCAATGGAACAAGCGCTTGAAACAAGTTGATGGGCGTCCGGGACTGCGTTTTTTCCATAGTACTGCGTATCGGTTTCGGATGTTTGCCGTATTTTTACCAAAAGTAACAAAAAATATGCTCCGCTTGGGCTTCGACGCCAAACGAATTTTTCACAACCGTACCGGCTTGGGCAATTACGGACGTGATTTGGTGCGCATCCTGGCCGAATTTTATCCCGAAAACCGCTATTATCTTTACAATCCCAAACCGGCACGGGTGTATCGGCTTCAATTGACGGATGCCATGGTTGAACGCCGGCCGGAAGATTTTGTAGGTAAAACCTTTCCCGCCTTGTGGCGTTCGCGCGGCATCTTGAAGGACTTGAAACGCGACGGCATACAACTTTACCACGGGCTCAGTGCCGAACTGCCGGCCGGTATCGGCCGCACGGCCATTGCATCGGTGGTGAGCATCCACGACTTGATTTTTCTGCGCTTTCCCGAACTCTACAAACCCATCGACCGGTGGATTTACCGACAAAAATTTCTGCGGGCCGTCCGCGAAGCGGACGCGGTGGTGGCCATCAGCCGGCAAACCAAGGATGATATCATCCGCTTCGGTCATGTGCCGGAGGAAAAAATCCGCGTGATATACCAAGGTTGCCATCCCGTTTTCAAGGAGCAATTATCCGACGACTTTTTACAACAAGTTCGCACTAAATACGACTTGCCGGAAACTTTTCTGCTTCAAGTGGGCACGGTGGAGCCGCGCAAAAACCTGATGACCGTACTTCAAGCCCTGCGCGATTTGCCTTACAACCTGGTGGTGGTGGGCCGGCTGACCGAATACGGTCGAAAGGCCGTGGAATATGTGCACGCACAGGGGATGGACAAGCGTGTTTTTTTTCTTCACGGTTTGGAACTGCGCGAACTGGCGGCCTTGTATCGCTTGGCCAAGGTAAGCATCTATCCGAGTGTTTTCGAGGGATTCGGCATTCCCGTTATCGAAAGTTTGTATGCCGGGACGCCCGTGATAACCAATGCCGGCGGTGTATTTCCCGAAGCGGCCGGGCCGGGTGGAATTTATGTGGAGGATGTGAAAAATCCGCAGGAAATTCGTGAAAAAATCCGCTGGGCCATGGAAACCGATATTTCGGAATATGCCCGAATGGGTAGGGAATATGTGCGCCGTTTCGATGACGATGTTTTGGCGCGTGAGTGGATGGGGCTTTACAAGGAGTTGATGAATTTGTAATTGATAATAAACAATTTAAAATCAGAACGCAGTTCAGGCGGCAAAGTTTTATTTGCTTATAAACACTCTCGATGCTTTTTGTCAGCAAGGAATTTACTGCGTATAAATTACATAATGCGTTCTAAAAACGCGGATTGACGATACTATTGTAGATGGAACCGAATGAATAACTTAATCCCACACTCATATAATATTCATATCCGGATTGTAATTCTTTTTGCATCAGAAGCGTTTCTTCCAGACTGAGATTTCCTGCGGCAATATTTATTTGGTCGTGTTGAATACTGTATCTGGCACTCATGTTGAAAGAAAGCCCTTTGGTAATTCTTAACCGGGTGCCAAGATTAAATCCGACAGAATTTAATTTGTAATCATGCAAAAATGTAGTATAATCAATGCTGGCATTGATGCTTCCCCATTTTTTTACCAAATTACCGCTTAGTTCCACTTCGGCATTCCAAAGGATTTCTTCGGTTTTATTATAAACGGTTTTTTCGAAATAGTGATTATATAAGCCACCAATCTTTGAGGTTAATACCAAACTTCTACTGGCAAACTCTTTGTAGGGAAAAAAACTATATTCCAATCCGGCAGCGGCATTGTAGGATTGTGCATAATTTCGGTATTTCGAATGCTTGAATCGGCCGAAAATACCATAGGACCAATGTTGGTTGATACCCCAAATACGATATGTGTTTATACCGAAAGATTCGTTGACCGATTTGATTATCCTATCGTTGTATGTATAGCTTCTATGCCGGGAATTGTATTGTAATCCGAAAGCAAATTTATTTTTTTCATCCACTTTGGAGGCACTGGCATAACCGCTGAGATTTTGCATCCCGGTATTGCTATCGCCATATAACCATGCGTTTCCGCCGATTTTGAAAACCCAATGATGCCATTTGTCGGCCATCGTTTTATTTTCGCTGCCAAGGTTTAAACGGATTGATATTTTATCGGCCAAGCCATTTCGATACCAAAATGGAATTAAACCGAGTTTGATGTATTTCAATAATTTATGTCTTATTTGATCCCGAGTAAAATCGGCGCCTACCGAAAAATCATATTTTTGTTGTATCTCCTTGTAGTCCTTTTGGCCCATAAAATGTAAATGAAAAACTTTTCCGCCACTACCGTTTCGTTCCGACAATATGATAATGTGCACATCGGCAAAATTGCGATCACGCACAAATTCCACGGCTTCCAAATTTTGTTTCAAATAAGTTGTTTCACAAATACCGGTTTGACAATCATAAAAAATTTTGATTTTCTGCTTTGCGGCTTGGGCATTGGATAACCATACAGGTAATAACAGCAGGCCGAATAAAGTAATTTTCATTGTAATTATCGTTTGATTTAATTAACGAAAGGAACAAAATAAAATTGTTTATCCGGTTCCCGATGGAATAAACAGACTTTTCAATAATTACAGGCCAATAATATTCATTCGAATGTATTGCTCATTTATTGGATAAAAATGCGCCAGGGATGGGAGCGGTTATGCGGCGCAGGCGGCGAGCATGCTTTTCCGCCCGGCGGAGGCGACCGGCGGAAGCCCCACGCACGGGCGGGAGCGGGCGCGCATGCCGCGCGCCCGCACAAAAGCAGCGAGCCGACAAGCCGCATTTGAGCGGACAGCCCGATCCCGACATCGCGTAGCGATGTTCGGGAGGCGCCCTAAAAATCATTCGAAACCCGAGTCAATAACGCAACCACTTCCAGAGTTCCTTGTAGCTGGCTTTTTTGCCGTACATCAATATGCCCGTGCGGTAGATTTTACCGGCAAGCCAGGTCATAAACAGGAAGGTGGCCACGAGCAAAACCGCCGCCAAAATGATTTGCCACCAAGGCACGCCGAACGGAATGCGAAGCATCATCACAATGGGCGAGGTGAGCGGGAAAATCGACATCCAAACGGCCAATTGGCTGTCGGGGTTCATGATGAAAAATTGCATCATCACGATGGACAAAATCAGGGGCAGGGTAACCGGAAAAATAAACTGCTGCGTGTCTTCCTGCGTGTCCACCGCCGAGCCGATGGCCGCAAACAAAGCGGCGTAGAGCAAATAGCCGAACAGGAAAAAAAAGATAAAACCGAACAGGATTTTGGCCCAAGGCAACGAAAGCACCGAACCGATGATTTCCAGGGCTTGACCCACCTTGGCGTTGTTGGCCGCAAGGGCGGCAACGGCCGAACTGTCGGGAACTTTTTGTTGCATCATTTGGGTCATCAGTTGGCGCGCGTCGGGCCCTTGGGGAAGGCGCGAGGTCAGGAACGACTGACCGATACCGGCAAAAATCATCGTGAGCACAACCCAAAGCGTCAGTTGGGTAAGTCCCACCAAAGCAATGCCGATGATTTTGCCCAGCATCAATTGGAAGGGTTTGACCGACGAAACGATGATTTCCACAATCCGGTTGGTTTTTTCTTCGATAACGCCGCGCATCACCTGAACGCCATACATAAAGATGAAGAAATAAACGGCCATGGACAGGAACATGCCCAGGGCCATACTGATTTGGTTGTGTTTGGCTTCTTCGCCGCCGGTTTCGTCGCGCTTGACGGTGCGGATATGAATGTCGGCCTTGACTTGTTCGATTTGTTGCTGTGAAACGCCCAGGGCTTTGCGTAGTTTTTGTTCGCGCAGGACGTTTTCCAATCGGGTTTCCAATTTTTGGACGGTAACAACCGAAGGTTGTTTTTTGAAATAGAGCACGGGATTTTCCTTTTCGGGGGCATGCGGAATGTAAAGGATACCCGTATAATCGGATTTGTAAAAATTTTCCTTGGCTTTGTCGAGCGAAATATCCCGGACCGAAAAGTGTAATTTATCGCTATCGTTAAGTTTGCCGGCAAACAAACCGCTGCGGTCGATGACCAAAATGTTTTCGTTGCTTTCGGCATTGTGCACGGCCAACCAAGCGGGCAAAATCATCATGGCTGCAAACAAAAGAGGCGTCAAAAAGGTAAGGATAAGAAAAGATTTCTTCTTGACGCGGGTCAGGTATTCACGCTGGATGATAAGCAGTATTTTGTTCATGGCGATGGCTTTTTAGGATTGAACGGGCGTTTGAGCGTTGACGGTGCGGATAAAAATATCACGCATTCGGGGGATGTCTTCCCTGAGCCCTTTGAGCGTGTAGTGGGGGAGGAGTGCACCGACCAAATCGTTGATGCCGGCATCGCCGGTGATTTTGATGCGTACAATGTCGGTGTCTTTGTCCCGCGTGCTTTTCAGCACTTGGAACGGGGGTTCCGGCACATCGGCGGGGTCGAAATGCTTGCCGGCCAATTCCAGGATGTAGGTGCGGTCGGCATATTGTTTTTTGATTTGATCCACGGGACCTTCGAGGATTTTACGTCCGTGGTTAATCAAGGCGATGCGGTCGCAAATTTCTTCCACCGATTCCATGTTGTGGGTGGAAAAAATAACGGTGGCGCCACGGTCGCGCAGTTTAAGGATTTCGGCTTTGATCAGTTCGGTATTGATAGGGTCGAAGCCCGAAAAAGGTTCGTCCAGAATAAGTAAATCGGGTTCATGAAGCACCGTGGTGATGAATTGAACCTTTTGGGCCATACCCTTGGAGAGTTCTTCCACCTTTTTGTCCCACCAGGGCATGATGTCGAAGCGTTCGAACCATTGGCGCAGGCGTTTGACGGCTTCCTGGTGGCTAAGCCCTTTGAGCCGGGCCAAATAGACGGCCTGTTCGCCCACCTTCATCTTCTTGTAAAGACCGCGCTCTTCGGGCAAATAGCCGATGCGGTAAATATGTTCTTCGCGCAAGGGCTCACCGTCGATTTCAATGCGCCCTTGGTCGGGAGCCAGGATTTGATTGATAATGCGGATGAAGGTCGTTTTTCCCGCCCCGTTGGGGCCCAAAAGCCCGAAAATACTTTGGCGGGGAATTTCGAGCGAAATCCGGTCGAGCGCGCGATGATGTTCAAAACTTTTCGAAACATCGACGGCACGCAGAATGGGAGTGGAACGCATAAGGTTTTCGGTTTGTTACAAAGATAGCAAAAGCGGGGGATTGTTACAGTTCATTTTTCTATATTTTGTTTAAAAATTGCAACCGGAACGGGGAATCATCGACCGGAAATATAAATTCGGCCGTGCCCGCCAAGTTTTTATATCTTTGTAGGAAACAAAAATGCGTCGATGAAGCATATTTTGGGCTTTTTCGAATTGACGGGAAAATATTTTCTGCTGCTGCGGAAGACCTTTTCGCGTCCGCAAAACCGGCGTATTTTTTGGCAAAATTATGTGCGCGAATTGGACGATATCGGGCTGAAAACGGTGGGGATGATATTGTTTATCAATTTCTTTATCGGCGGGGTTGTTACCATCCAAACGGCGCTGAACCTGGAAAATCCCTTACTCGACCGTTCCCTTATCGGATTTGCGGCCAAGCAATCGGTAATTTTGGAATTTTCGCCCACGCTCAGTTCGGTTATTTTGGCGGGTATTGTGGGCTCGTATATTGCTTCGACCATCGGCACCATGCGCATCACCGAACAAATCGACGTTTTGGACGTGATGGGGGTCAATTCGGCCAATCATTTGGTATTGCCCAAAATATTCGCTACGCTCAGTTTTTATCCGTTTCTTATTATCATCAGCATGTTTATGGGCATTTTCGGCGGTTGGGCGGCCGGACAGGTAACGGATTTGGTCAGCACGGCGGATTATCTGGAAGGAATCCGGATGGATTTCGAACCCTTTCATTTTGTTTACTCGATGGTCAAAACCCTGGTGTTTGCCTTCCTGATTGCCACCATTCCGTCGTTTTTCGGCTACTACGTCAAAGGCGGCGCCTTGGAAGTGGGGCGTGCCAGCACCAAGGCGGTGATTTGGACCAGCATTATGATTGTGCTTTGGAATTATATTATAACCCAATTGTTGCTCAGCTGATGATCGAAGTAAAAAACCTTAGGAAAGCATTCGGCGGCCAGGAAGTGCTCAAAGGCATTTCGGCCGTATTCGAAAAAGGAAAAACCAATATGATCATCGGTCAAAGCGGTTCGGGGAAAACCGTTTTCCTGAAATCCATGCTGGGACTCATCACGCCCGACCAAGGCGAAATATCTTTCGACGGCCGTATATGGTCGGCCCTGGACGATAAGCAGCGGGCGCAAATACGCCGCGAAATCGGCGTTGTGTTTCAGGGCAATGCGCTTTTCGATTCCTACAATATCGAAGAAAATGTGAGCTTTCCGTTGCGGATGTTTACCGATAAACCGGCGTCCGAAATTCGTGAACGGGTCAATGAAGTGCTCGAACAAGTGGGCCTTCCGGGTATCAACCGCAAATTTCCTTCGGAAATTTCGGGCGGACAACAAAAACGGGTGGCCATTGCCCGGGCCATTGTGATGTATCCCAAATACCTGTTTGCCGACGAACCCAATTCGGGCCTGGACCCCAAAACCGCCATCCGCATCGACGATTTGCTTTATGAATTGACCAAGCATTACGACACCACCACCATAGTGAACACGCACGACATGAATTCGATTATGGAAATCGGCGAACATATCATTTTGCTCAAAAACGGTGTCAAGGCATGGGAAGGTAGCAAGGAAGATATTTTCCATTCGGACAATCCCGATTTGAACGATTTTATTTTCTCGTCCGAATTGTTCCGCAAGGTCAAAGATATGGTCCAAAAATTGGGAGGCGGACTATGACGGGCTTGATTGTCAAATCCACGGGCAGTTTTTATGACATCCTGGACGAAAAGGGCCACGTGCACAAGGGCCGTTTGCGCGGGAAGTTTCGCATCAAAGGTCTGCGCACTACCAATCCCGTAGCCGTGGGAGATCGCGTGGAATTTCATCCTTTGGACGACGGCACGGTGCGCATCGACAAGGTGTTGCCGCGTAAAAATATGCTGCTGCGCCGCGCTACCAATTTATCCAAAAAATACCACATCTTGGCGGCCAATATCGACCACGTGTTTGTGCTTTATACGCCCAAGTATCCCGAAACCCTGCTGTCGTTTATCGACCGCGTGCTGGTGGCGGCCGAGGCCTACGGTATTCCGCCTGCATTGCTCATCAACAAAACGGATTTGTTCAAAGACGATGCGGAAGCCAAGGAAAAAATCGGTGCCTTCAAGCGGATATACGAGGCCACGGAATATCCCATCCTTGAAGTTTCGGCCAAAACCGGTGAAAATATCGATGCGCTCAAAGCGATGATGAAAGACCAAATTTCCATTTTTACGGGCAATTCGGGCACGGGAAAAAGCAGTTTGGTCAACCGGCTCATTCCGGGCCTGAACTTGAAAACCAAGCCTGTGTCGCATGTGCATCGGCAGGGCCAACATACCACCACATTCGCCCAGTTGCACGGCTTGCCGTTCGGCGGTTATATCATCGACACGCCGGGCATACGGGCCTTTGGCACCGTGGATTTGGAACCGCAGCATTTGGGCGATTATTTTCCTGAATTGCGCCGCTACAAGCCCGAATGTAAATTCAACAATTGCCTGCACCTGAACGAACCACAGTGCGGCGTCAAAGCCCATTTGGAAGCCGGCGACATTCCGCCCGAGCGCTACCGTTCGTATTTGGATATTTTGGACGAAATCAAAAACAATTCCGGGCCATACCGGATCAAAAATTATTGAATATGCGTGCATTGATACAACGTGTTACCCAAGCCCGCGTGGACATCGACGGACAAAGCGTCGGTAGGATAGGGAAGGGTCTGCTCGTTTTGGTGGGCATCGAAAGGGCCGATACGGATGAAGACGCCCGTTGGTTGGTCCACAAAATTCACAACCTGCGCATTTTTAACGATGCCAACGGCGTAATGAACCTGTCGGTGGAAGATATTGGCGGCGAAGTGCTCATAGTAAGTCAATTCACTTTGCATGCCAAGACCAAAAAGGGCTTCCGGCCTTCGTATATGCACGCGGCACCGCCCGAAATAGCCGTTCCGCTGTATGAGCGGTTTGTGGAACTTTTTCGCGAACGTATGCCCGGGCGCGTGCAAACCGGACGTTTCGGCGCCATGATGGATATTCACCTGGTCAATCACGGGCCCGTGACCATTTGGATCGACACCAAAAACAAAGAATAATGAGTTGGAAACCTTTGCAAGACGAAGTGGACCGTTGGATACGCACCGTGGGCGTGCGCTATTTCAACGAATTGACCAATATGGCCATCCTGACCGAGGAAGTGGGCGAAGTGGCCCGCATTATTGCCCGCCGCTACGGCGAACAAAGCGAAAAACCTTCGGACAAAGAGAAGGATTTGGGTCAGGAACTGGCCGACGTATTGTTTGTAACGCTCTGCTTGGCCAATCAAACCGGCGTGGATTTGGACGCGGCCTGGCGCAAACGCATGGAAGCCAAAACCAAGCGCGACCGCGAACGGCATGCGGGAAATCCGAAATTGCGTAAGAAATAAATTAATTTTCTTATTTTTAAAATAAAAATTTCCCGATGATGAATCCGTGGTTAAAAATGAGTCTCGAATATGCAATCAGAGGTCCTATTTGGACGATCTTTTTCAGGTATATCCTACAATCCCTGATGGCATTAGGGAAATTGACGAGCATGTATGGTCGCAAGTTGAAAGGGCTTTTAATAACAAGGACAATATTGCACTGTTACGAAGTTTATTAAAATTGAATTTGTTTCCTATTAAGGATAGTTACATCGCATACCTGAAACGCGATCATTCGGCCATTGAACGTAATCCTAAAACCGTTAATCGAATCTGCGGCCGGCTGTATGAAATGGGTTTGGACAAAATTTATGCGCGCTGTTCCGTTCCCAAAGAAACAAACCGACAGATAGGGCCGATGTTTAAAAATTGGATTAAACGTAAATCCTTGGGTTTGGAACCGGTTGCATTGGAAGAATTTTTGGCCGATGATAAAGATGCTGTTTTGGACGCGAGCGATAATGTAATGAAAAATTTTGCCCGAGAACATTTGAATTACCATCGAAATAAAGGTTTGGATTTAATCGCGCGTTTCAATGGAAAATATGTTATAGGCGAAGCAAAATTTCTTACGGACTTCGGCGGACATCAAAATGCACAATTCCAAGATGCCATTAGTTTGTTGGCTGATAATCAAGTTAAAGCCATTAAAGTTGCCATTTTGGATGGTGTATTATATATTCCGAACAAATCGAAAATGCATTTGTCCGTAATAAATGAATATAAAGACTACAATATTATGAGTGCATTGGTTTTGCGAAATTTTTTATATCAACTTTAAAATGAGAAACATACTCATTTTCGGAGAAAATATCGTAGGATTACACCACCTGATTGAACACGAAAAATTGGGTGGAAAAATCGATTTGATCTACATTGACCCGCCGTTTGCTACCGGAACGGATTTTATGATTTCCGAGGGACGAGCCAATACTGTCAGTAGTTCTAAAACCGGGAAAGTCGCCTATACTGATAAATTGAAAGGAAAGGATTTTTTACAATTTTTGAAAGAGCGGTTGGTGCTTTTGAAAACTTTACTTTCCGAACAAGGTTCAATATACCTGCATATTGATTACAAAATCGGGCATTATGTCAAAATACTGATGGACGAAATTTTCGGTATCGAGAATTTTAGGAATGATATTACGCGGATTAAAAGTAATCCGAAAAACTTTAACCGCGTTGGCTACGGCAACATCAAGGATATGATTCTTTTCTACACCAAATCCGCCAATCCGATTTGGAACGAGCCGCGAATACCCTATACCAAAAAAGATTTGGAAAAATTATTCCCGAAAATCGATAGCCAAGGCCGCCGTTATACCACGGTGCCCATCCACGCCCCGGGCGAAACTGTAAATGGCCAATCAAATAAACGTTTCAAGGGTTTGTTGCCACCCAAAGGCCGACATTGGCGCACTAGCGTTGAAACATTGGAAACTTGGGACCGGGCCGGACTTATCGAATGGTCGTCATCGGGTAATCCGCGCAAAAAAATCTTTGCCGACGAACGTCAAGGAAAACGTGTGCAGGACATTTGGGAATTCAAAGACCCGCAATATCCGGTTTATCCTACGGAAAAAAATGAAAAAATGCTCGAATTGATTATCAAAACATCGTCCAATCCCGGTAGTATAGTTTTGGATGCCTTTTGTGGTTCGGGAACTACTTTGAAAGCCGCCCAGTTGTTAGGCAGACATTGGATTGGCATTGATAAATCCGAATTGGCCATACGGGCAACAAGAGAAAAACTGCGTCAAATCGAAAGTGATTTGTTTGCCGGATCGCCTGATTACGAGTTTATTGAACTCAACAAAAAAATTTCTTCGTCCTGATTGAGTATTAAATGGTATTCGAGCTAATTTGAAGGCAAACACATAAGTAACAACATAATATGAAGAAAGTGACATCACTCCGCACCGCCATTTTTGCCGGCGGATGTTTTTGGTGCACCGAGGCCGTGTTCAAAAATCTGGACGGCGTATTGGAAGTGATGCCCGGCTACACGGGCGGACACACCGAACATCCTACCTATGAGCAGGTTAAAACCGGCGAAACAGGCCACGCCGAGGCGGTGATGATGGTCTATGATGCCCAGCGCATCGGTTATGACGAACTGTTGGAAGTCTTTTTTGCCACGCACGACCCTACGCAACTTAACCGCCAAGGGAATGACATAGGCACGCAATACCGTTCGGCCGTTTTTTATGCCGACGAAGGTCAACGCGAAACGGCCCTGCAATACATCCGTTTTTTGGAGGAAAATAAGGTTTTCCCACGTCCTATCGTAACCGAGGTGGTACCGGCTTCGGTGTTTTGGCCGGCCGAGGATTACCACAAAAATTACCTGGAAAATCATCCCGAAAATCCTTACTGTCAATTTGTTATCCTTCCCAAATTGGATAAATTCCGCCAGCGGTTTTCCGACAAGCTCAAAGAAGAATAATTTTTTGGGCGCCTGCCGACATTGCTGCGCAATGTGCGGCACCGGGCTGTCCGCTCAAATGCACAGGCGGCCCGCTCTTGCCCTGCAAGCGTGGCGGACGTGGCTCCCCACTGGTCGCCCCGCCGCCACGGCAGGCCTGCGGCGCGCCGCCTGCGCATAACCGCTCCCATCCCTGGCGCGGATTTAGTTTTGAGTTTATAGTTTTTAGTTGATTTTCAATGATTTATGCACTTACCCGTGTAATAGTGCCAACGGCCGTTTCAAAGCATAGGAACGCCCCGGAAACTTCCTGAACTTATCCTGCCAAAAGGCATCACATCCACGCCTGTTTTACGTATCTTTGAAACAAAGCAAAAAATATGCTCGAACAACTGCGACGCATTTCGGACTTGGAGCAATTGGCCGTTCGCCAGGGACGCAAAAAATTGGTGCTTTGTGCCGCCGGTGATGCGCACTCCATCGATGCGGTTTTTGATGCCTATCGCGCCGGTGTGATCGAACCGCTATTGGTAGGCCGGCGCGCGGAAATGGAAAAATTTGCCGGCTCGTGTAAGGATTTCGACCGCTTTACCGTGTTTGACGAACCCGACGAAGAACACGTTATCCGCCGTTCGGTGCAACTGGTGGTCGAAGGCAGGGCCGACATCCTGATGAAAGGCAACGTAACCACGGCCGCCTTGCTCAAAGGCGTGCTCAACAAGGAATACGGGCTGCGCGAGCGCCGTTTTTTGTCGCATTTTGCCTTGTTCGAAGTGCCCAATTACCATAAACTCTTGGCCATTACCGATGTGGCACTCAACATTTTACCACCACTCAAACACAAGGTGCAAATCGTCCGAAATGCCGTC
>WGAP01000075.1 GCA_015494775.1 Flavobacteriales bacterium
AAAGGTTCGGACGAAAGCAGCACTACCTCGGGATTGAGCCGTTGCAACTGCGCCTCGTCCAGCACGGGATAACGCTCTTGTGTAACCGTATTCCTGAACCCGGCCATGCGGAGCATGGTGTTGATAAATGTCTTTTGTCCGGCAGCCATCCACGGATTGCGCCAAATCAGGTAAAGCACATCCACCGGCGGCAAAGGCGGGCGGAAATTTTCGCGCCGCCCTTCCAATTGCTCCACGATGCCGCGGGCTTGCCGTTGCCGGCCGGTAAGCAGCCCTACTTGTTCAATCCACCGCAAATTATCTTCCCAGCTAACCACATCGCTCACATACACGGGCACGTGCCGGCGAAGGGCTTCCACGGCTTCACGTGTGTTTTCCTCCTTGTTGGCCAAAATCAAATCGGGTTGCAGGGAAAGAATGCGCTCGATTTTCGGATCTTTGGTGCCGCCGATAACGGTTTTTTGTTTTTTCCATCCGGACGGATATTTGCAAAAACGGGTAACGCCCAGGGTTTCCCGTTCCAATCCCAAACTGTGCAGCAGGTAGGTTTGCGAAGGAAAAAGCGAAACCAATCGCCGGTAAACCTTGCTGTCGTCGAACACTTGTCCCGTGGCGTCTCGGAAATTCATAGGCCGGATGATTTGGACAAAGATAATGTAAGCGGTGTGTTTTTCGTAACTTTGAAAAAATTTGTTCATGAGCGAATTTCCCGAAATAGCCGTTTTGGGCAGTGGCAGTTGGGCTACGGCTTTGGTCAAAATGCTGAGCGAAAATTTGCCCCGCGTGCATTGGTTTGTGCGCTCGGAATACACGGCCGAACATATCCGCCGGCACGGGCATAATCCCAAATATGTTCCTTCGATTGAATTGAATCCCGAAAAATTGCGGCTGAGCACGTGCATAAACGATATTGTGGAAAGCGCCGAATACCTTATTGTGGCCATTCCTTCGGCTTATGTGGAAAAGGAAGTGAAAAAATTGAGCGTTCCCTTGACCGACAAAATCATTTTTTCGGCCGTCAAGGGGATTATTCCCGAAAGTTTACTGATATTGGGCGAGCATTTGGCCGAGCACTACGGCGTTCCGCCCAAAAATACGGGCGTGATTGCCGGCCCTTGCCATGCCGAAGAAGTGGCCATGGAACGGCTGTCGTATCTTACGGTGGGCAGCGGTCGCAAGGCCCAGGCACGCCACATGGCCGTGAGCTTGCAAACGCCCTACATTCGCACCACGCTGAGCAAGGACGTGTATGGCATCGAATGGGCCGCCGTGCTCAAAAACATCTATGCCATTGCCGCAGGTGTGGCCCACGGATTGGGCTATGGCGACAATTTCCAGGCCGTGTTGGTGAGCAATGCCATACGCGAAATGCGCCGATTTATTCGCAAAAATGTGGATACCAAAAAACACAATATCATGCGCTCGGCCTATTTGGGCGATTTGCTCGTAACGGCCTATTCGGTATTTAGCCGCAACCGCATGTTCGGGAATATGATAGGCAAGGGCTACACGGTCAAATCCGCCATGATGGAAATGACCATGGTGGCCGAAGGTTATTATTCCACCAAAAGCGCCTTTTTGATCAACCGCGAACGCGGCGAAGCACGGGTCCCCATTATCGATGCCATGTATAACATCCTCTACAACGGCCAACCGGCCAAAAAGGTTTTTCTGAATTTAACCGAACAACTCGATTGATCCGCCCTTTTCTATGATTTGCCGGAAAATAATGTTGGATTTTATGGAAAAATTACGTCCCGAGAAAAATACATCGCCCTATGCTACGGCTTTGGCGGATTGGTTTCGCACGGCGGCCCGCGATTTGCCTTGGCGGCGCACGCACGACGCCTACCGTATTTGGCTTTCGGAAATTGTCCTCCAACAAACCCGTGTGGAACAGGGCTTGCCTTATTATGAAAAATTCATTGCCCGTTATCCTACGATAAACCGTTTGGCCGCCGCTCCCGACGACGAAGTTTTTCGTCTATGGGAAGGTTTGGGTTATTACCGGCGGGCCAAAAATATGCTCGGCGCGGCCCGCATTGTGGTGGAAAAACACAAAGGGCAATTTCCACGCTCCTACGATGAATTATTGCAACTTCCCGGCATAGGCCCTTATACGGCGGCAGCGGTGGCTTCCTTTGCCTTCGATGAACCGGTGGCCGTGGTGGACGGCAATGTGGCACGTGTGTTGGCCCGTTTTTTCGGTTATTCGGGCCCTGTGAACGCCGGTTCCGGCCCCAAGGATTTACGCCGGCTGGCCGAAACCTTTCTCGACCGTCGGAATCCGGGCCTGCACAATCAGGCGGTCATGGAATTGGGCGCCTTGGTTTGCACCCCGCGCAATCCCCGGTGCGATGCTTGTCCGTTGAAATCGGGTTGCCGGGCCCGTGCCGAAGGCCGCACCGGTGAGTTGCCGGTCAAAAAGGCCGCGCGTCCCGTCCGTAACCGCAGGATGGATTACTTGCTCAGCATTCGCAACGGCCGGATAAGTGTGGAAAAACGAACGGACAACGATATTTGGCAAAATCTTTATCAATTTCCCTTGCGCGAAGGGCTTCCGGCTGCACGTGCCAAGGCCGCCCGCAGGTTGCGGGAAGCGTTCGGGCTGAAAAAACCGCCGCATTTTGCCGGCGATGCTACGCATTTGCTTACGCACCGTCGCTTGCTATTGCGTTTTTGGCTGACCGGCGAACTTTTGCCCGGTTATGAATACGTGCCTTTCGACAGGGTCGAAGGGCTTTCGTTTCCCATTGTATTGCGCAGGTTTTTGGCAGGAATAAAAAATAGTTCTAATTTTGAATTTGGCACTAAAAAAAATTTTACGGATTAATTTTAAGCACAATACACAATGAATGGAAGTTTAAACAAAGTGATGATTATCGGCAATTTGGGTATGGATCCCGAAATTCGCCATTTCGAAGACGGCAAATCCCTGGGACGTTTGCGTGTAGCCACCTCCGAAGTGTTTACCGACCGTTTCGGCGAACGCCGCGAACGCACCGAATGGCATACGGTGGTGGTGCGTAACCGCCTGGCCGAAATTTGCCACAAATATTTGCGCAAAGGAAGCAAAATCTATGTCGAAGGACGCATCCAATACCGCGAATATACCGACAATAGCGGCCAACAACGTTTTGTAACCGAAATCGTGGCCACCAACCTGACTTTCCTGTCTCCACGGGCCAACAGGGACGAGCATTACGCTCCGCGTCCGCAGCAGCAAGCCACCCCGCAGACCCCCGCGGAACCCCAAGCGCAAAATCCGGCGCCCGAAACGCCGCCCGCATCCGAAGAACCCGAAGACGACCTTCCCTTCTGATGCCTTTGGCTCCTAAAAATCCTAGCAATGGACACTGACATACCTCCGCCGGTGGTTTCCCATTTGTGGCTCTACCTGCTCGTTATCGTCCTGCTGTTGTTGCTGTCCGCTTTGATTTCGGGCTCCGAAGTGGCTTTTTTTTCGCTCAAAGAAAAGCCCGGCTGGGACGACCGGGCCGACCCCAAAGGCCTCAAACGCATCAAACGGCTGCTGGAACGGCCTCAACTGCTGCTGGCCACCATCCTTACGACCAACAACCTGGTCAATATCACCATTGTGATTATTTCCACCTATTTGGTGGATCACTGGATGCACGATAGTGCCGGATGGTTGCGTTTTGTGGTCGAAGTGGTGGTGATAACGGCCGTTATCCTGTTTTTCGGTGAAATTTTGCCCAAGGTTTTTGCCACGCGCAACGACCTGCTCTTTGCCCGCCGCACGGCCCGGTTGTTGGACGTTTTCCAAAAAATATTCGCCGTGTTTACCGTGCCCATGGTGGCGCTGACCCGGCGTGTGCAAAAGTATTTGCGCGACGAAGAACAACATTTTTCGCACGAAGAGCTCTCGCACGTGCTCGAAATGGCCCGCCCGCAGTCCACGCGCGACGAACAACGCATCCTATCGGGTATCATCCGTTTCGGTCAAACCGAAGCCAAGCAAATCATGAAACCCCGCGTGGACATTTTCGCCTTGGAAATAAACGAACCCTATGACCGGATACTGGAAAAAATCAGCCGGCAGGGCTATTCGCGCATTCCGGTTTACGAAGGCGATTTGGACCACATCAAAGGCATTTTGTTTGCCAAGGATTTGTTGCCTTATCTCAACCGCAAGGATTTCCGCTGGCAAAACCTTTTGCGACCGGCCTTTTTCGTGCCCGAAAGCATCAAACTCGACGATTTGTTGAAGGATTTCCAACGCAAGCATACCCACCTGGCCATTGTGGTGGACGAATACGGCGGAACGTCCGGACTTATCACGCTCGAAGATGTGATCGAAGAAGTGCTGGGCGAAGAAATCCGCGACGAATACGACAAGGAAAAATTACCCTACCGCCGCGTGAACAAAAACACCTATTTGTTCGAAGGCAAAACGCCCTTGAAGGATTTTTACAAATACCTTTCCCTGGACGACGAACAAATCGATGCCTTCGAAACCGCCAAAGGCCCCACCGAAACCCTGGCCGGATTTTTGCTCGAACTCACCGGCGATTTGCCCCGTGCGGGCGACAAAATACGCTTCGGTAATTTTACGTTTACGGTCAGGGATGTGCACAACCACCGATTGGACAAAATTCTGGTAACCCGCCGATGAAAAAACTTGGATTAATCGCCTTGGCCCTGCTGTGGATGCTGACCGGATGCCGGCACGAAACGCCCATACCCAAGCCCCGCGCCATGCTTCGGCTGGAATATCCGCCGGCGGCTTACGAAAAATTCGCGCATTCGTCCTATCCCTTCACCTTCGACAAATCCATCTATGCGCGGGTCGAAGCCAAGGCCGATACGGCGCTCAACCTTTATTATCCCGCCATGAAGGCCCGAATTTATATGACCTATGCGCCCGTGCACGGCAATTTGCGCCGCTTGCTTTCCGATGCCGACAAACTGACCTACAAACACGCCGTCAAGGCCGACGATTTCAAGCACCGCATTTATACCGACGACCGGCGCCGGATTTTTGCACGTATCAGTTTGGTATCGGGCAATGCGGCCTCGCCCTTGCAATTTCTCATCACCGACAGCACGCGCCATTTTGTAACCGGTTCGCTTTATTTCCGGGCCGTGCCCAACTACGACAGCATCCGTCCGCCCTTGGAATATATCCGCCGCGACGTGCAACGCTTGGTGGAAAGTTGGCGCTGGAAGGATTGATTTTTTTGTTTGGGCGCCCGGCCGCTCTCATTCATGCAGGCCGCCGGCTTTCGCCAAGGGCTCATCCGGCGGCGCATTCATGAGGCGCCCGCCGGGCTGTCCGCTCAAATGCGCGGGCGGCCCGCTCTTGCCCTGCGGGCGTGGCGGACGTGGCTTCCTGTCGGTCGCCCCGCCGCCACGGCAGGCCTGCGGCGCGCCGCCCGCGCATAACCGCTCCCATCCCTGGCGCAACATAGGTCGCTGAGTGATTTTTGCGTAGCAAAAATTGTATCGAAGCGACCGAGATTGACCGGCCGGGGCTTCGAATACACTGCTCACTACGTTCGCAGCACTCAGTCACCTGTTTTGTAGGTCATTGAGTGATTTTGCAAAGCAAAATCGTATCGAAATGACCGAATTGTATGACTAGTGCCTTCGATACACTGCACCTTTGGCGCAGCACTCAGGCACCTGTTTTGGTGGTCGCTGAGTGATTTTTGCGTAGCAAAAATTGTATCGAAGCGACCGGCCGGCCGGGGCTTCGGTACACCATGGCTTTGCCGTGGCACTCAGCCGTCGGTCTTTCCCTACGATAGGGTCTTATTAAGGGGGCGCCGGCCCGCGCGACAGCGCGGAGCCGGCGGCGCAAAACCCGGCGAAATGGCACGAAAATGTCTTGTGGCATTGTTCCTTCGCCATTGTTTGGATTATCCCGATAAACTTTGCGCCGCCGGTCGCGGAGCTTCGCTCCGCGCCGGCGCCCCTAATAAAACCCGCGCCAGCGGGCGCAGCGGTATCCTTGCGCGGCAGCCGGCGTATGTTTTTGTGCCGGCGTCGGGGGCTCGCAGCGCAAGAGACCACGGCGCCGGCCCTACAAAAACCGCCGGATGCAAGCAAGATAATAGCGGAGCACGCGACGGCGCCGAATCCCGGCGCCGGGGCGCCCTAATAAATCAAAAATGAATCTCCTCCTCGCGCATACGCAAAATGCGACGGGCCGAAAAATATGTAGTTATCAAGGTGAAAACAATGCCGGCCAACCACAAAAGTCCCAGCCAAATCAGCGTGTTGCGGCGCACATAATCCAATTTCAGCCCGTTCAGATAGTTGGCAAACCATTCCAACATATACCAAACCGCCAATCCCGATGCCAGCCCGGCCACCGTGGCCGTCAAAGTGTTTTTCAGCAAAAACGGACGCATAATAAAACCCTCGGATGCGCCGGTCAGTTGCATGGTTTTGATCAGGTGCCGCTTGGATTGGATGTTCAACTTCACCGTATTTTTGATAAGGTAAAGGATGACCAACAGGAAAATAAGCGCAAAAACCAAGGTTACCATCCCGATTTTGCGCAAATTGCGGGTGAGCAGTTCCAAAACGGTCTTTTCGTAGGTAACCTCATCCACATGCGGGTTTTGCATCAGCCGGTCTTTGAAGTGCTTGATGATTTGCTCGTCCACATAGGGCGCTTTGAAATGGATTTCCAAATTGTCCTGCAAAGGGTTTTCGCCCAGCACGGCAATAAAATCCTGTCCCAGAATTTGCTTGGCCTTTTGGGCCGCCCGTTCCTTGGAAATAAAGACCACCTCGCGCACCAAAGTATCGGATTTGAGTTGTTTCTCGTCCTTTTTGATGGCCGTGCGCGATGTGCCCGATTTGTAGTAAACGGTCAGCGTGAATTTTTCCTTGAAATAGCGGTTGAGATATTCGCCGTTGATGAGCAACACGCCGAAGGCGCCCACCAAAAACAACATCAGGAATAAACTTACGAACAACGAAAAATATAAGTTATTGCGCTTGTAAACGTAGTATTGGCTGTCGGATTGCATCGGCGGATGTTTTTCCGCTCCAAATTACGGAAAATTAACGGATTTCGTATTCGGTGCCTTCCTTGCCGTCTTTGAGCACGATGCCCAGCCGGCCCAGTTCGTCGCGAATTTGGTCGGCCAGGGCCCAATTTTTGGCTTGGCGGGCTTGGTTGCGCAGGTCGATAAGCAGCCGTATCAGTCCGTCCAGATTCCGGGTTCCGGTGCCTTGGCCGGCTTGGCGCGGCAGGCCCAGGATGTCGAACATAAAATCTTCCATGGTTTGGCGCAGCAGGGCTTTGTCGGCTTCGGTGATAGTCAGTTCGCCCGCGGCTATACGATGGATGGCCTTGGCGCCGTCGAACAGGTGAGCCAAGGCAACGGGCGTGTTGAAATCGTCGTTCATGGCCGCATACAAACGGTCGCGCCATGCGTTTACATCCCATTCCGAAGTGCTCGACACGGGCAGGGTATCGATTTTGCGCCAAGCTTCCATAAGCCGTCGCAGGCCTTTTTCGGCCGCTAGCAGGGCCTCGTCGGACAAATCCAGCACGTTGCGGTATTGGGCCATCAGGAAAAACAACCGCACCGTGGCGGGCGCATAGGGTTTGGAAAGTTTGTCGTTCCGGCCCGAAAAAATTTCTTCGGGCAGAATGGTGTTGCCCGTGGATTTGGACATTTTGCGGCCGTTCATAGTGAGCATGTTGGCGTGCATCCAATAGCGGACAGGGTCTTTGCCGCCCAGGGCTTTGCCTTGGGCTATTTCGCATTCGTGATGCGGGAATTTAAGGTCCATACCGCCGCCGTGGATGTCGAATTGTTCGCCCAAGTATTTGGTGCTCATCACCGTGCATTCCAGGTGCCAGCCCGGGAAACCGTCGCTCCACGGCGAAGGCCAACGCATGATGTGTTGGGGTTTGGCTTTTTTCCACAGCGCAAAATCCTGCGGATTGCGTTTTTCGTCCTGCCCTTCCAAATCGCGCGTGTTGGCAATGAGTTCTTCGATTTTGCGGCCGCTCAATTTGCCGTAGCGGTCCACTTCGCGGTTGTATTTGATCACGTCGAAATAAACCGAACCGTTCACTTCGTAGGCCAAGCCCTTGTTCAAAATTTCTTTTACCGCCTCGATTTGTTCCACAATATGTCCGGTGGCCGTAGGTTCGATGTTGGGCGGCAGGTTATTCATTTTGTCCAAAATACGATGGAAATCGATGGTGTATTTTTGCACGATTTCCATGGGTTCGATTTTTTCCAGGCGGGCTTTTTTTGAAATTTTGTCCTCGTCGGAATGATCTTCCAAATGTCCCGCATCGGTAATGTTGCGCACATAGCGCACTTGGTAGCCCAAATGTTTCAGGTAGCGATACACCACATCGAAGGAAACGAAGGTGCGCACATTGCCCAGATGAACGTTACTGTACACCGTTGGTCCGCACACATACATACCCACATGTCCGGGCACCAGGGGTTCGAATTTTTCTTTGCGTCCGGTGAGCGAATTGTATATTTTCAATTCGTCGCGATAGCTTTCGGGCGTGCGGCTCATGGGAGAATTTTTTTAATACAAATATTTGGTTTCCAATTGGATATAACTCAAAAATTCCTTGCGCACTTCGGGGTCGCGGAATTTACCGCCGAAGTAGGCGGTAACGGTGGAGCTGTCGGGGTCTTTGATACCGCGGGAATTGACGCACAAATGTTTGGCATCGACCACCACGGCCACATTTTCGGTTTCCAAGGCCTCTTGCAAGGCCGAAGCGATTTGTTCGGTCATACGTTCCTGCACTTGCGGACGCCGGGCGTAATAGTCCACCAAGCGGTTGAGTTTGGAAAGCCCGATGACCTTGCCGTTGGAAATATAAGCCACGTGGGCAAAGCCCACGATGGGCAGCAGATGATGTTCGCAGGTGGAAAAAACGCGGATATTTTTTTCCACCAGCATTTCGTTGTAGTGATATTTGTTGTCAAAGGCCGAAAGTTTGGGCATATTGGCCGGATTGAGCCCTTTGAAGGTTTCTTTGACAAACATTTTGGCCACGCGGCAAGGGGTGCCTTGGATGCTGTCGTCGGTGGTGTCCAGGCCCAGAATGGTCAAAATTTCCTTTACGTGTCCGGCTATGCGGGTGATTTTTTCGTCATCGCTCAGGGCGAAGGCATCGTCCCGCAGGGGATAATGCACGCTTCCCAGGTGATTGTCGCCGATATGGTCGTGTTTTTTGTCGTTGCAATTCATAGGTTCGGTCTTCAAAAAAATTCAAGCAAAGATACGACAAATCCCGCGTTAGCCCAGCGTGGCCACCATTACGGCTTTGATGGTGTGGAGCCGGTTTTCGGCCTCGTCGAACACGATGGATGCTTTGCTTTCGAACACCTCGTCGGTTACTTCCATGGCTTCGATGCCGAATTTGCGATGAATTTCCTTGCCCACTTCGGTGTCGGTGTTGTGAAAGGCCGGCAGGCAGTGCATAAACTTGGTATTCGGATTGCCGGTTTTTTCCATCAGTTGGCGATTGACTTGGTAGGGCATCAATTTATCGATGCGTTGGGCCCAAACTTCGTCGGGTTCGCCCATGGAAACCCACACGTCGGTGTAGATAAAATCCACGCCGCGAACGCCTTCGGCGGGGTCGGGCGTAAGCGTGATGCGCGCACCGGTTTCCGCGGCGATTTGCCGGGCTTGTTCCGTCAGGCCGGATTCGGGAAACAGATCTTCGGGCGCCACAAGCCGGACGTCCATACCCATTTTGGCGGCGCCCACCAGCAGGGAATTGCCCAAATTATTGCGTGCATCGCCCAGGTAGGCGAATGAAATTTGATGCAAGGGTTTATCGCTATGTTCCATCATGGTAAGGAAATCGGCCAGGATTTGGGTGGGGTGAAATTCATCGGTGAGTCCGTTCCATACGGGCACGCCGGCATGACGGGCCAATGCTTCGACGCGCTCTTGGCCGAAACCGCGGTATTCGATGGCATCATACATACGGCCCAACACGCGGGCGGTGTCCTTCATGGTTTCCTTTTTGCCGATGTGCGAGCCCGTAGGGCCCAGATAGGTAACATGGGCGCCTTGGTCGAAGGCGGCCACTTCGAAGGCACAACGGGTGCGCGTGGATGCCTTTTCGAAAATCAACGCAATGTTTTTTCCGCGCAAGGTTTGGCGTTCGGTACCGGCGTATTTGGCATGCTTCAAATCGGCCGACAAGCGGAGCAAAAACCGGATTTCGTCCGGGGTAAAGTCCAATAGTTTGAGAAAATGACGATTTTTCAGATTTATCATAATTCGATTTTTTTGGATTTGACAAAATTATTTTATCCCATGGTAAAATCGGGATTGTAGCATTGGAAGGGCACTTCTTTTTCCCTGAACCGGATACCGTAGTCTTCCAATGCTTTAAGCACGGGTTCGTAAACTTCGGGCGAAACGGGCAATTGCACGCCCGGCGTCCGGATTTCGCCTTTGAGGATTTTCAAGGCGCCGATGCCCAAGGGCAATCCCACGGTTTTGGCCATGGCCGTGTAGGTTTGGTCTTCGCCGATGACCACCAGGGAAGCATTGATTTGATGATTTTGTCCGTTTAGGTGATAGCCGAATTTATGCATCATCACAATCATATCCTTGTCGTCGGGTTCGAGGGCCCATTTTTCTTCCAGGATTTTTTGGAGCAATTGGGCCGGCGTGGCGTTTTTGAGCCCGATTTTTTTCTCGCCGTTGAACAGGTCAAGCTCTTCGAGCTTGAACCACAGTTCGTCGTCCTGGTCGATTTTGAGGTAATGGCGCAATTTGAGTTCCACGCTGTCGTGCGGGCTATACGGCAGAAATGCATTGACAAAATCCCGGGGCGTGAGGTTTTCGGAATTTTCCATAACGTAACTGTCGTCGGTCATGCCCAGTTGGACAAACACGTTCCAGGCACGCGAAAAGCCCACGCGGCGGATGGTGCCGCGATAGAGCGTGCGCACGTTTTCCAGTCCGTAAACCTTTTGGTATTTGAGCGAATCGCGGTTGGGGTAGGCCTCGAAGCGTCCGTAGCCGTCGATTTCCAGGAATTCGGTACGTCGAAAAAGCCGGTGGTAAGGGATGTATTTGTATTGTCCGGCGTGAAGGAATTTGGACACGCCGCCTTGGCCGGCCAACACCACGTTGCGCGGGTTCCAGGTGAATTTGTAATGCCACAGGTTGTTGTCGCTTTCGGGCGCCACCAATCCGCCCGTGAACGACTCGAACAGCAGCATTTCGCCGCCTTGGGCTTTGATGCGGTGGATGCTTTGCATGGCGCTCATGTGGTCGATGCCCGGGTCCAGGCCTATTTCGTTCATAAACACCAGTCCTTTGGCTTTGACCGCATCGTCCAGTTCGCGCATTTCGTCGCTTATGTAGGAAGCGGTAATCAAGTGTTTACCGTAGCGGAGCGCATCGCGGGCCACGGTCATGTGAAGGCGGGCCGGCAGCATGGAAATGATCAGGTCGTGCGCGGCGATGAGTTCGCGGCGCACTTGCTCGTCGAAAATATCGGCCGTTTGCATTTGCACGCGCTGATGATCGCCCAGCACTTTGCGGGCCAGGCGCAGGTCGCGGTCGATAATCGTAATCGTAAAATCGTCCTTTTGGGCATGTTCACCCAAATATTTCATCAGGTAGGAAGTGGATTTTCCCGCACCGATTTGGAGTATTTTTTTGCTCATGGGTCGCTTTGGATTTGGCCCTAAATTTAGGAGTAAAAATTCGATTTTGAAAGCACGGAGGCGGCTTTTGGGCGGATTTGGGCCCGTGGGGAAACCCGGACTTGACAAATGGAAAATTCTTTGTAAATTTGCCGCTGCAATAAGCAGGGTACCTTAGCTCAGTTGGTAGAGCACAGGACTGAAAATCCTGGTGTCCGCAGTTCGATTCTGCGAGGTACCACGTTCCGCTTCCGGTTTCGGGAGCGGATTTTTTTTTGATGTACCGAAACCTACCTGCGGCGAGGGGACAAGTTACGCGGCTCCACAAGCCTGCGCGCCTTGCAAGCGGCGGCGCTTGTCTTGTTCCGCGGCTCCGCGAGCCCTTCGGTCTCGCTTCGCGGCTTCGGGAGCCGGCCGCCTTTCGCCTTCGCTCGGGCGGCGTCTCCCTTCGCATGCCGCGTCAGCCCTACGGTCTGCCGCGGGCCTCGGAACCCTTCGGTTTCCTCGGCGGTCGCCGGGCCGCTGTGCGTCCCGGCT
>WGAP01000076.1 GCA_015494775.1 Flavobacteriales bacterium
TTGCGCCAGGGATGGAAGCGGTATGAGCCGCCGGCGGTGCCGATGGTTTTCCGCCCGGCGGAGGCGCCCGAAGGAAGCCCCACGCACGGGCGGGCGCGGGCGCGCGGCACGCGCGCCCGCGCAAAACCACGGCATCCGCCAAGGCGAATATGAGCGGACAGCCCGACGGCGCTCGGCGTTGCAGCAAGCATATAACTTTTACTCCAAGTTTTGAATTCAACTTATCCGACTTTTTATGCTTGCTGCAACGCGTGAGGACCGCCAAGCGCTTCGGCCGGCGGAGCGGCCTCACGCTTGGCGATGGCGCCGCCGGCGGGCGATAGCCCGCGGCGGATGGCCTGCCATCCGCCCGGCGCCTTCGGCGCCGCGGCGGCGCCCCCGAACCCGAGCGCCGGGGCGCCCTAAAAAACTCTCAAAAAAACTAACCGAGCAAGCGGTTGATTTGCGCCATCATATCGTCGCCGAAATGCCGCCTGTCGAAAGGATAAACACCCAGCACGATACTGATGTTCAGCGTGATGGGAATACCCATGTAGAGCAAGGATACGTCGTCGAGCTTTACATCTTTGCGCCAAATGCCCTGTTCGATGCCCTGACGTACGATTTGTTCGAAATAACGGCGTTGGGAAGTGAAAATATAACGCAACCGGTCGAGCATGCCGCTGTCGTTGTTGTAGGTGGCTTCGGAAAGCAAAAGGATGGTGATGCCGTTGTTTTCCAGCAGGTAATGAATGGTGGCACAAAGGTATTTTTCCAACTTTTCCCGGGGCGGCAAATCACCTTCGGCGATTTCTTTCAAGCGGCCTATCAAATCCTTGGACACATCGTCCACAATGGAACGGATGATGTCATCCTTTTTTTCGAAATGCCGGAAAATGGCGCCTTCCGACAGCCCGATTTCAGCGGCCAAACGCTTGGTGGAAACGGCCTTGATGCCCGAATCCTTGATGATTTTGAGCACCGCTTGCTTGATTTCTTCCTTGCGGATATGACTGGTCTTGCGGCTCATTCCGTTGGTTCACAAATCAAAAATAAGATTTTTATTCCTTATTTTGATGCACCATTTTGATGGCTTGCTTGGACATGGCCATCACCGATGCACCCTTGACATAACGGGCCAATTGGATGGCTTCCAAAATTTCGTCCGCCGTAATGCCTTTGCGCAAAGCCAATTTAGTGTAGGTGTTGATACACGGCTCATAGCCCATGACTGCGGCCATAGCCAAACTCATCAGGAGTTTGTATTTGGGCGGAATGTGTTCACCGCCAAAGGCGAATTTTTTGTTGGAAACATGCTCCAAGAGCATTTCGGGTTTGAGTTCCGACAGATGTAACATCAGTTCGGGCACTTCGCCGATTTCCTGGGTCATAGCGGCGAGAATTTGTTCCACTTTTTTGGCTTGATCTTCCATGGTGAATATTTTTTTGGGTTAAAATTTCGGGTTTAAAATATTTGTCCGGCCAAGTATTTGAGGTAGGCCTTTTGGGTGAGGATGTCCTTCTCGATTTTAAGGATTTGGACTTGGATTTTGCTCAATTGCAAATGGGCGCCATTGAGTTGGACGTTGGTAATCACGCCGTTTTTGTAGGCGGTTTTGGCAATTTCATAGGCCTTTTGGGCCACTTGCAGGTGTTTTTCGTGGGCTTTCTTTTGGGCCAGCAGACTGTTGATTTGTTCCTGCGTTTTTTGGTAGGCAATGTCCAATTTGAGTTTCAAACCGGCCTTGTAGTCTTCCAATTCTTCCTGCTTGGCATTGATTTCGTCCATTTGGTATTGGGAGCGGTTGCCGTCGAAAAGGTTGATTTTAAGCCCGAAGCCTACGGCATAGCCGTTACGCCAGGTTTGGTTGAAGGGCGGAAAATCCTTGCCGTGATAGATGTGATAGTTGCCAAAGGCAAACACCACCGGCAATTTGGCGGCTTTTTGCATGGCCTTTTTGTAGTCGAGCACCTTTTGCATTTCGGAAAGGAAGGCCAATTTGTGGTTGCCGTCGTACAATTGATTAACCGCTAAATTCCGTGCGTTTTCCTGGCGGAAAAAATCGTTGATGTCGCCTGTAAATTCGGCCGTTTGTCCGTCGGGCAGGCCGATGAGCTTGGAAAGGGCGGTGGCCACCACGCGGCGCTTGCCTTCCATATCGATGATTTTGGCCTTAAACTCTTCGATTTTGCTTTCGAAACTTATTACGTCGAATTCGGAGCGGAGGCCTTCCTTGTAGGCCGCCCGGGCCATGGCCAAATGGTCGTTCAGTTGTTTTAAAACATCTTCGTAAACCTTGATTACGGCATTAATCATCAAGTAATTGTAATAGGCCCGCTTCACCTTGTAGCTCAACAAGGCCTTGCTGTCGTCCATATTTTTGGCATAGGCCTTTTGGAGTTGTTCGGTGAGTTTGAGGGCGTTTTCGCGTTTGTGGCCGGTATAAATCGGATAAACGGCGTTGAGGTCCATGGTCAAAACATCGCCGCTCAAATCGGGATAAGGCGCCATGGGATGCAGGGTTACATATTCGCCGGTTTGGCCGCCTTGGCCCATAATAGGCAGATTTTTGCCCAAAAGCGGATAGAAATTGGGCAGGTTGTTGGTGTAAAGATATTTGGACAAAATGCCCACCTGCGGCAAAAAGCTGGATTTGACCTGATTGTTTTTGGCCCGGGCCTGTTTGATTTGGCTTTGCTTGGCCTTGATGCCGGGATTGTTGTCTATGGCCATTTGAATGGCTTGTTTCAAATCGATTTTTTGCTGTGCCCGGAGGGCATTTCCCGTCATCAGCATAAAAGTCAGCAGGACGAAGGTATATAAGTATGTTTTCATTGCCTTATTGATTTGATTCGTTTTCATGGTTTTGTTCTTGGGATTGTTGCCACTTTTTGATTTTGTGTTTACGTTCCCATTGGCCGAACAGGATGGAAATAACGGCCAGGGTCAAAAATCCGAGGATAAATTTCCAAAGGACGACCACTTGGTCTTTGACCACATACAAATGTTGGTGCCGGTTGAACACGGCATACAAAACTTTCAAATAATGCCGTAGCGGAAAGGCATTACCGATAAGGTTGGGCACGGAAGCCATTTGTTCTTCGGGAATCAAAAAGCCCGAATACATAAAGGCCGGCATCACAATCAGGGTGATGATTGCGGCCAAAATCGCGCCGTTTTTGATATGCAGCACCAGGAAAAACGAGATGGTTTCCATGGCCAACACCAGCATGGAAATGGCAAATACCGTGTTCCACAAGGCATGGTGGTCGTAGTGGATACCGAAAAGTTGCATGGTGGTAAAATAGGCCACCGAAATGGCCGTGGAAACGATAATCCACGAAATGATGTAAGGTGGAATCAAGGCCTTGGGCGGCAATTGACGAATCTTGGTCAGTGTGGGATATTTTTGCTTGAAACCTTTGAATGCTTCAAAGAGCGCAAACATCACAATAAGCATGGACACGATTTGCATGGCCAATCCCATAAAGGCCGGAAGCATGGATGGTTCCATGGACAAGCGGGGGTTGAAAACCACGCGTTCGCTCACCGTAAGGGGCGGCTTGGGCGCATGCCTTACATTGGGAACCGTGCCCAATTCCTCCACACGCATTTTTTTCATCATCTGCATGTCCATGGTCAGCAAGATTTTGTTGAGCATCATCAAGGACAGTTTGGGCACGATGGGGTTGGCCGTTCCGTTGATCAGTTCCAGGATATTGACGTTGCGCCGGTTGAGCACATCCTTGTAGGCATCGGGCGGAATCATTACGCCCACGTCCACTTCGCCTTTGTCCACCATCCGTTGCAAATCCAAATAATCCGTGGCTTGGCGGGTTACGTCAAAATATTGTGAGGCCTTGATATTGTGAATAATCGACCGGCTGAGGGCGCTTTGATCCAAATCGAGCACGGCCATGCGTATTTTGGTGGGAGCACTTTTGTAATACATGCCCGCCATCATGCTGAAAAACAATATCAAAGCGGCGGAAATCAAGGTGATTTTCACCAAAATTTTCACCAGATTTTTCAAAGCTTTTTTCATGGAATCAAGACTTTGAAGTTTGGTCGTCGCTTGATTGGTGCGGGGATTTGAGTTTCAAAAAGACCGACATACCGGGTTTTACATCTTTTTGATGGTCCAAAATCAAAATTTTGACGTCAAAAGTGCGCACATCGCGTTCGTCGCGGGACGTGGTGGGCGTGTGCGTGGCAAAACTGGCCATAGGCACGATTTGAATGATTTTTCCTTTCAAAGTCAAATGGCCCGCATTGGTTTGCATGGTAACTTGGTCACCCAAATGCAGTTGGTCCAAATAAGTTTCGGGTATGCTAAACCGTGCCCAGGTGCCTTGGGGGTCGGTTTCGATGACCACGGGCATACCCGGCGGCATCATTTGATTTTTTTCCAAAACTTTCAAGGTAATCACACCGTCCATGGGCGCTTTGATGACCATATCGGCAATGCGGGTATCCAAGGCCTGGATTTTGGCTTGGAGCATTTGGTAACCGGTGGTTACTTCGTCCAGTTTTTGTTTGGGCACGGCGCCCACTTTATACAAATGTTCCAAGCGGCGTTTGTTCACGGCCACATTGTGCAATTTGGCCACCAGGGCTTTGCGGTTGGCCATAATTTCGCGCGTATCGAGCAGGGCCACCGTGTCGCCTTGCTTCACGTGGTCGCCTTCGTCCACCAGAATGTCCACAATACGACCGGGCATCCGGGTGGTTACATTGACTTGGGTGGTTTCGATATATCCCTGAAATTCGGATTCGGGCTTTTTGTCGTTGGTCAGTTTGATGTCGTTACAAGCCGTCATTACGAGTGCCGACAGCAGGAACAAAACCCATTTGGTATGCAATGATTTCATATCGCGTTGTTTTTTTGTTTGTTCAATTAAAATTTATAGTCCAATTGGAAAATAATACTGTATTTGGTAAGGAATGCTTTGTTTTGATAAAGCGTATAAGGCACCGCCATACGGAGATACCAATGCTTCAAGAATTCATACCATCCGCCTATGCTCACGTTAAACTGAGTCAAGCCGGTCATGGGCAGGGTTTTGGGACCGGCTTTGTAGGGCGTGCGGTATTGGAAATCCCAACCGTTTTCCATGCCGAAATAGCCATATCGCGTATGATAGGGTTTGCGGAACAAAAGTGTTGCGCCCGCTTCGGGGCCTTTTTTGATTTTGTCGATGCTGATCAAATAATTGTAGTAGGCATGGTAGGCCAATTGCCAGCCGTCGGCTCGGGTTTGCAGGTTTTCCAATCCGCTCAGTCCGGCTTGAAGGCCGAAGGCGCCGCGGCCGGTGTTCAACACTTGTTTTTTGAGCATATAAATACCCGTAGGCCAGCTGATTTGCGCTTCGACGCTCAGGTGATGATTTCCCTTTAAAAGATTGCCGAAAACCAGTCCGGTTTGCACATCACCGAAACCCACGCCTTTTTGGAACATCATGGGCGAATAGTGATGCAAATCCGCAAAAGGCAAATCAACGAACAAGTTGACTTTGGCGCTCAATCCGTAGGCGATGTGCGCGTTGAAATATGCTTCGTTGAGCACCACCACGGGCATTTTGGGTGCAATTTTGCCCGCCATGGGGTTGTAATACTTGAAAAATTTGGTAATGTCGGACGAAAAATCGATTAACCACGCTTTTCGGGCCAAAAGTTGCGGATGAAAGGTATAGGTGGAAATAAAGAAATCATCCGGCTGCTTTCCGGCCCCTTTTTCCGGTTGCGTTTGGGCAAAAGCATTGCCCGCCGTCCACAGCAGGAGCACTGCCAACACGTTATAATATAGTCGTTTCATACGAATCGGGTTTTGTAAGTGAGTATTCACTTACAAATATAGGGGTATTAGGGTAGTTCAAAATATGACAAAGGTCAATAAATTCGGATTTTATGGTTTATTCCGTTGAAATTTTTAGGGCGCCCCAGCCATCGCGTTCGGGGCCCCGCCGGCGGGCGAATGCCCGCGGCGGATGGCCGGACGATGGAATTTACGTAGGACAAGCCCCGCCCCGCGGCTACGCCGCGGGGCGGGGCTTTCTGTTGATTTTCAAATGTTTGCGTCCGGCCATACGCCGCGGCCGCCGCTTCGCGATGACGGAGCACGCTCGCGGACGGCCGTTCCTCACGCGTTGCCGTCGCGTGCTCCGCTCATATCTTGCTTGTTGCCTCCGTTTCCGGTTAGGCGGGCGGCGCAGTCTCCTTGACGGAGCTGCGGAGCCACGCCGCCCGCACCGGAAAATCGTCGGCACCCGCGCAAAGATACCGCTACGCCCGCTGGCGCAAAAAAAACGTCGGTGAATGCTGCGAACGTAGTGAGCAATGTATCGAAGCTCCGGCCGGTTAGCACGGTCGCTTCGATACAATTTTTGCTACGCAAAATCACTCAGCGACCACCAAACAGGTGCCTGAGTGATGCGCCGAAGGCGCAGTGTATCGAAGGCACCGCCATTTGTTCCGGTCGCTTCGATACAATTTTGCTTCGCAAAATCACTCAGCGACCACCAATACAGGTGCCTGAGTGCTGTGCCAAAGGCGCAGTGTATCGAAGCCCCGGCCGGTCAACACGGTCGCTTCGATACAATTTTTGCTACGCAAAAATCACTCAGCGACCTACGTTGCGCCAGGGATGGGAGCGGTATGAGCCGTCGGCGGTGCCGATGATTTTCCGCCCGGCGGAGGCGACCGGCGGAAGCCCCACGCACGGGCGGGCGCGGGCGCGCGGCACGCGCGCCCGCGCAAAACCACGGCATCCGCCAAGGCGAATATGAGCGGACAGCCCGATCCCGACATCGCGCAAGCGATGTACGGGAGGCGCCCAAATAAAAAACCGCTCCATCTCTGGAACGGTCTTCGTAGCGAGGGCGGGACTTGAACCCGCGGCCTCCGGGTTATGAATCCGACGCTCTAACCTGCTGAGCTACCTCGCCGCAAAAGCGGTGCAAATATAGAAAATTTTTATCTTTGACCGTATCTTTAATCCGGCACAACTATGAATGATTTTGTTCTGGCCGCCATCGTTTTTGTCCTGGCCTTTCCGTTCGGTTTTTGGCGGGCGCGCAGCAAGTTCCGTTCGCGCGATTGGATGCTGGCCATTCATATTCCCGTGGTGATGATCATCGGGTTGCGATTGGTGAACAAGTTTTATTACGATATCGGTTTTTCGTGGCGTTCGTTGGTGCTCAACGTAACGGCCTTTATGCTGGCCCAATACCTGGCCGGCGTGATTTACAAACGGCGCCTGGCCAAAAAACAAGCGGAATTATAACTCCCGGGCGTTGAACGTATCGCCCTGACGCAAATCGCCGGTGCGATAACCTTTGAGGAACCAGCGGACGCGTTGCTCCGACGTGCCGTGGGTAAAGGCATCGGGCACCACATAGCCCATGCTGCGTTTTTGAATCCTATCGTCGCCCACGGCCGCGGCGGCACGGACGGCCTCTTCAATATCGCCCTCGTCCAAGACGTGCTTCATCTTTTGGATATGCCGCGCCCAAACGCCCGCCAGGAAATCGGCCTGCAATTCGAGCCGCACCGACAAGCGGTTGAAATCGCGCTTGCTCATGCGGAGGCGCATACGCTCCACTTGGTCGGTAATGCCCAGAAGTTTTTGCACGTGGTGGCCCACTTCGTGCGCAATCACGTAGGCCATGGCAAAATCGCCCGAAGCACCGAATTTATTACGCAAATCGCGGTAAAAACTCAGGTCCAAATAAACCTTTTCGTCGGCAGGGCAATAGAACGGCCCCATGGCCGATTGGGCCATACCGCAGGCCGCCTGCGTGTAGCCGTCATACAACACCAGGGTGGGAAAACGGTAATTGCGGTGCAGTTGGTTGAGAAAAATATCGGACCAAACATCTTCGTTGTCCTTGAAAACCACCTTGGCAAAGTCGGCCAGTTCGTCGTCCTTGGCCGTGGGTTGGTGCGTGGCAGGCGTTTGCTGCACGGGCGGCATTTGCTGCTGCAACACATCGGTGGGCGGTTCGCCGGTCAGGAAAGTGTAGAGCAAAGCGATGACGATAGTTCCCAAACCAATTCCGCCACCGATTACACGGCCGCGCATTCCGCCGCGGCGGTCTTCCACATGAGTGCTTTCTTCACGTCCTTGCCAACGCATAATTTTGTGTTTGTGTCAAAAATACATAAAATGCGGGAAAATGATGAAAATCAATTTACTTGGCCGGCCGTTTGATGCAGGTTTTCCAAGTAGGTTTGTCGCATGGTTTCATCCAAAAAGGCGGCTTTGAAGGAATTTTCCACCAGCCGCAGCAATTCGTCCCGCGTGAGTTGGAGCGGTTCTATCAGGGCGGTGTAATTTTCGTTGACATAGCCGCCAAAATAGGCCGGGTCGTCGGAATTGATCGTAACCATAAGGCCCTCATCCAGCATTTGCCGGACAGGATGCCGGTTTAGGTCGCGGCATACTTGTAATTTGAGGTTCGACAGCGGGCAAACGGTGAGGGGAATTTGGCGGCGGGCCAATTCGCGGGTCAGTTCGGCATCGTCCAGGGAGCGGTTACCATGGTCGATGCGGGTCACATGAAGCAGATCCAAGGCCTCGCGCACATATTCGGCGGGGCCTTCTTCGCCGGCATGGGCCACGGCGAGGAAACCTTCGGCCCGGGCGCGGTCGAACACGCGGCGGAATTTGGACGGCGGATTTCCCAACTCCGACGAATCCAAACCCACGGCCGTTATCCAATCGCGGTAGCGCAGGCCTTGTTCCAAAGTGGCAAAGGCGTCTTCCTCGGACAAATGGCGCAAAAAGCTCATTATGAGGCGCGAAGTCATACCCCACTCTTTCCGTGCATCTTCCAATGCGGCATGAATGCCCCGGATGACCGTATCGAACGGAATGCCGCGCCCGGTATGGGTTTGGGGGTCGAAGAAAATTTCGGTGTGCACCACATTTTGTTCATGCGCTTTTTTCAGGTAAGCCCGTGTAAGTTCGTAAAAATCCCGTTCGGTGCGCAGCACACCGGCGCCGGCGTAGTAGATGTCCAAAAAATCCTGCAAATTACCGAAGCGGTAAGCCGCCCGCACTTCGTCCACCGACTTGTAGGGAATGCGGACATTATTGCGCCGGGCAATTTCAAACATCAGTTCGGGTTCGAAGGTTCCTTCGATGTGCAAATGCAATTCGGCCTTGGGCAGCGCACTGACAAAACGGGCAAGTTCGTTCATGGCAAAGACTTTTTGGGGTTAGGGAAAACATTATGTAGCCGGACGTTGAACACGGGCTTGGGATAAAAATTGCACGAATATACGAAAAAATTAAACACCTACGAACGGGATTGGGAAAAATTTTTTATTCCAAATGAACGAAGATAAAGCCGGTTTTGCAGTGCTTGAAACAATTTGAAAAACTGATGAATTATACTCCTCCTAATGGTTTTTTTGTAATTTTGATTACACGGAGTAATAACAATTAGAATCGAATGAAGAAGATACTTTACTTTTTACTTATTATATCACTGTCGGCCAAAGCCCAAACTGCACCATCACACTTAAAGTATTTCGGCTTTGCGGTTATCGATTGCGGATATGACGACCCTTTGGATAACTATAACATTAGCAATTACATCTCCGAGGTAGATACGTTTTCCAACGTAGCCCAAATGTGTGTGTTCGAATCCCATGACAATATAATAGGACGAGTAAATCAAATGAACAGTCATTGTGTTTTACCGGTCATTCATTTGCAAAGTATATTTTTTGAGCCAATAGATACCATGGCTCCGAGTGGTGAGCATTATAGTCTTAAAACCGATTTTCATGCACAATGGAATACTTTTAAATCCATAAATTCATCCGTATTGGACAGCACAAAAGTCGGTGCATTTTACATAGCGGACGAACCATTTTGGAACGGCATTAGTTTTCAAGAATTGGACACGGTTTGCTCCCTTATCAAATCCGATTTTCCCGGCATTCCATTGCTTATAGTCGAAGCATCTCCGACCCTACCCGACCTGCAAGTACCCACAACAATCGATTGGTTGGCGTTTGACCAATACGGAATTTTCAATCCGTCCGTTGATACATCCTATTTAAATAATTTGGCTTTATTAAAATCAAAAAGAAGCCGCGCCGGGCAAAAAATTTTTTTGATAGTTGATGATCAATGGTTACCCGACTACGGCGCGGCGGGTTATCCGCCCGATACTATCCGTTATATGGTGCAGCATTATTATAACCTTGCGGCTTCCGACACCGATATTGCGGGATTACTGGCATATCTATGGCCGGGAGGTTTGGATGACCCGCAGCAATTAGGGGTGCGGGATATGCCGCAAACGGTAATTGACAAAAACATAGAAATCGGACGAATGATAAAAGCCCGTTTTTCGCCATGCTCAACCAGCGGAATTTCCGACAATGAAAAGTCGAATCAACAAATAAAAGTTTATCCAAATCCGGCAGGAACTATCATCGATTTTTCTTTCAAAAATTCAGAACGGGCTCCAATTGAAATTATAATTTATAATGTTGAAGGTGCACAAATTATCGAAACAAAATCCAATCCCACGAACCTAGTGGAAATAAATATCGAAAACTTAAAGGCCGGACCATATTTTTATTTGGTCAAACAAGGTGGAAAAATATTACAGCGCGGCAAATTTTTAAAATTGCATTAAGAAGAACGGCTTTTCCTCGGTCGGTTAATTTTCGGTCAAAAGATTTGTAAATTTTACATCCAGGGAAAAGAACATTTAAATCCCCGCGCCAGGGATGGGAGCGGTTATGCGGCGAAAGCAATGCCGTAGTTTTTTCCGCCCGGAGGAGGCGACCGGAGGAAGCCCCACGCACGGGCGGGCGCGGGCGCGCGTGCCGCGCGCCCGCGCAAAAAACCGGCATTTGCCGAGCCGCATTGTAGCGGACAGCCCGACCGGCGCCGCGTGAGTGCCGGCAGGCGCGAGGGCGTTCCGTCGTCCCGAAGCGCCTGCCGGTGCGGCTCAGCCGCCACGAACGCGTGCGGCGGGGCGCCCTGAAAATTTCTATTACAGCGCATACCGGCTTGAAAAGATTTATCAAAATTTTGTATCTTTGTCGTGTAATCACCGGCAAGTTTTTTGTTGGTGGTTGTTTTTTTATCCTTATTCAAAACCGGAAACTATGGCCAAAATCGCATATTATACCAAGGAAGGGCTGGAACAGTTGAAACAAAAATTACAGGCCCTGCACGAGGAAAAACATCAAGTGGCACAACGCATTGCCGAGGCGCGCGAGTTGGGCGATTTGTCGGAAAACGCCGAATATCACGCCGCGCGGGAAAAACTGGCCCTGGTGGAGCGCAAAATCGCCGGGGTGCAGGAAATGCTTTTCAATGCCCGCTTGATCGACGAGTCGGAATTGGACAACAGCCGGGTGATGCTGCTTTCGAAAGTGAAAGTAAAAAACCTGGATACGGGCACCGAATTGGAATATACCCTGGTGTCGCCCGGAGAAGCGGATTTCCTGAAAGGAAAAATATCGGTGGAATCGCCCGTGGGGAAAGGACTGCTGCAAAAACAAGTGGGCGACGTGGCCGAAATTCAAGTGCCCGCAGGTTTGTTGCGGTTGGAAATTGTGGAAATTTCGCGTTGATGCTTTCGGAAGGTTATTGATATGGGAAGGCGGCCTTGAACGGGCCGCCTTTTTTCATTATAGTGTTTAAATCCTGTTATATCAACAATTGACATTGCCAAACAAAATGACACATATAATTGATTATGAGTAATTTAATATCAATAATGTTAGTATAGTTTTTATGATTTGTTCTTTCTTTTGCTCGTCCAAAAGAAAGAACCAAATCATTAAAAATGTTTTTTGTTCGGCTTCGCCGAACAAAGAAAAGGACGCTTTTACAATAAATTTTTCGGGGCGTCATAGGAGTAAATTTATGACGCCCCGAAAACCGCGGTCAAAATTTGGCGGGCTACGCCCTGGGTTTCCAAATTTTGCCCGCCTATTTTGGTGAAAAAGATTTTTTTATTCGCTTCGCGAATCTTTGATTTTTCCTAATATTCTCCATAAGAGAAAAATTAAAAAGCGGCCTTGAACGGGCCGCTTTTTTGGTTCGGAATAATGCATAGGCCTTATTTTCCCGGGCATTGGGCCGCCACGGCGGGGTCGATGTTTTTGTGCCCGTAGTTGCGGTCGAAGGCGTCGGCAAATTGGCGGGCCAATTTGAGCGCCGTTTGGCGATATGCGTCCTTATCGTCCCAGGTGTTGGCCGGAAACAAAAGTTCGGACGGCACGCCGGGCACTTCCTTGGGAATGTTCAGGTGGAAGAGTTCGTCGTAAACATATTCCGCATCTTTGAGCTTACCTTGGAGCGCGGCGTCCACCATGGCGCGGGTGTATTTGAGCGGAATACGGTAGCCCTTGCCGTAGGGGCCGGCCGTCCAACCGGTGTTGATCAGGTAAACGTCGGTATTGTGGCGTTCCATTTTTTCGCCCAGCATGCCGGCATAGATGTCGGGATTGAGCGGCATAAAGGGTTGGCCGAAAAAGCGCGAAAAAGTGGCTTGGGGCTCGGTAACTCCGGTTTCGGTTCCGGCCAGTTTGGAAGTGTAGCCCATCAGGAACCAGAGCATGGCCTGTTCGCGGTTGAGCTTGGACACGGGCGGCAGGACGCCGTAGGCGTCGGCGGTGAGGAAAAGGATATTGCGCGGATGGCCGCCGGTGGAGCTCTCCTTGATGTTTTTCAGGTAATACAGCGGATAGGAAGCCCGCGAATTGGGTGTAAACCGCGGGTCGAAAAAGTCGAAACGGCCGTCGGGATAGACCATGGCATTTTCCACGATGGCGCCGTGGCGGGTATAATCGTTGTGATGCATTACGGCGTTGTAAATCTCGGGTTCCTTTTCGGCGGTGATGTCGATCATTTTGGCATAGCAACCGTTTTCGAAATTGGCAATGCCATGCGCGGACCATCCGTGTTCGTCGTCGCCCAGGAGTTTGCGTTTGGGGTCGGCCGAAAGGGTCGTTTTTCCGGTGCCCGAAAGTCCGAGCAGAAGAGCGGTGTCGCCTTGGGGGCCTTCGTTGGCCGAACAGTGAAGGGGCAAAACATCGTTGAACGGGAGTAAATAATTCATCACCGTAAACAGCATTTTTTTCATGCTTCCCATGTAGGCCGAGCCGATAATGACGCCGATTTTGCGTTCGAAATCCATGGCGATGGCCATGTCGGTGGTGCGGCAGGGATTTTTTTGCCCGGGCCGGCGAACGGCCAATTCGGCATCGGTAAGTTCGCGCAATCGGCCTTTGTATTTACGCGAATCGAGTTTTTGGTAAGGCACGTGGAGCAATAAAAAACTTTCGCCGGCAAATACACTGCGGTCAATGTCGGCGGGAACGGGCCGAAACATATTGTCGGTAAACAAGGCGGCCAAGGCATGGGTGGTTACGGTTTTTACGGGCAAGGCGTAGGCGCTGTCGGCGCCCACAACGCGGTCGGTGATATAAACCTTGTCGGCCCGGGCCAGGTAGTCCTTGGCATCTTTGACCAGCATTTCGAAGGTTTCGGGATCAACGGGAATATTGTTGGGCGAAGTCCAATCCACATAGTCCACGGTTTTGCCGTGTTTGACAATAAGCGTGTCTTTGGGGCTGCGCCCCGTGCTTTCGCGGGGCGTCCAAGTGGCCAGGGCGCCGCTTCGGCTGATGATGGCTTCGCGGTTGTTGACCGCCGCCAAAATCATTTCGCGGCGTGTGGGCGTGTAAACATGCGGATGGCGGTTGAGAAAGGAAATGTCTTTGATATTCATCGGAAAATAATTTTCGGGGTTGAATTGTTCCAAATTTATGACTTTCGGCATATATGGCAGGCGATATTTGTCACATTTGAAAAATTTGCATTGCCAAACTATTAATCCAAAATGCCTGCGGGCGGAATTTTTTTTAGGAATGCGACCAACTTTTGCACGGCCTGTCCGCGATGACTGATGCGGTTTTTTTCGTCGGCGCTCATGGTGGCAAAACTCTGTTCGTGATTTTCGGGACGGAAAAGCGGGTCGTAGCCGAAACCGCCTTCGCCCCGGGGCGCTTGGAGAATTTCGCCCGGCACCGAACCGTCGAAACGGAACCAACGGTGACCCAAATTCAAGGTGAGTACCGTACGAAAACGGGCTTGGCGATTGTCTTGCCCTTGGAGGGCTTCCAATAATTTTCGGCGGTTTTGTTCATCGGTGGCATCCGCGCCTGCAAAACGCGCGCTGTGAACGCCCGGCGCCCCGTTCAGGGCATCCACTTCGAGTCCCGTATCATCGGCCAGCACGTCCACCGCATAGCGGCGGGCCAATTGCATGGCTTTTTGCAAGGAATTGGCGGACAAATCCTTACCCGTTTCCTGCAAACGGATATCCGGCGCCAAGGCATGCATACTTTCCAAGCGGATATTTTCGGGCAAAAGGGTGCGTATCTCATCCAATTTGTGCGGATTACCCGAAGCCAAATAAATCACCCTGTGGTAGCGGGATTTCATATAGCGTTCCATGCCGTAAAAAGCCAAAAAGGCACCCAAAGATGCCACCAAAATAAGTAGCAACGCCTGACCCGAACCATGCAATGCCATAGCTTCGGGTTCCATGGTTTTGAAGTGCCAAACCGTAAAAAAAGCCAGGGAATTGTTTAAAAAATGCAGAAGCACGGAATAGAACAAAGTTCCCGAACGCCAATACATATAACCCAACAATAGCCCCAAAAGACCTGCACCAACAAATTGCCAAATATTCATGTGAAAAAGACCGAAAATAAAGGCCGACAAAATAATGGCCGTCAAAGGGCGGTATTTTTTGAGCAAATATTTAAGGATAATGCCGCGGAATAACATTTCTTCCAGGATGGGGGCGGCAATCGAGATCAGGAAAAACATCAAAACCGGATGTTGTAAAATCAACCGGGTCATCGATTGGAATTTGGATTGGGAATCGGGCAGGAAATAGGAAATTCCCATTTCGACAAACAACAATAAAATCCAGGCCACCAAGGCATAAGGCAACAGCCCTGCATATTTGGGGCGGAATTCGAAGCGGGGCGAAATTTTATAATGCCTGATAACCAAATAGATGGTCAAAAGCATGGGAATAAGGTAGCTGGACAGAAAAACCCAACCCAAATCCAAGGTTCGGATTTTAAATTCTTGGTTTTTTATTTCATCCAAATGCCCTAAAACAACCACTACAACCGTAGGTATGGCCACGGCAATCGTCAGGAGAAGGAAAATGGCAAAAATGCCCATCAAATCTTCGAAGCGGGGGAAAAACTTTCGTTTCGGAAGGAAAATTTCGTCATGCATTGTGGTAGGGTTTTCCATGGATAATCGAAAAAGCACGGTAGAGTTGTTCGGCAAAGACCAACCGCACCAATTGATGCGAAAAGGTCATGGGCGAAAGGGAAAGCCGCTCGTCGGCACGTTCATACACCTGGCCCGAAAAACCGTAGGCGCCGCCTATCACAAAAACCATATCACGGCCCAAATGATTCATTTTGCGGGCCAGGTGTGCGGCCCATTGTTCGGAGCCAAAACTTTTGCCTTTTTCGTCCAACAAAATGACGTAATCCTTGGGGCGAAGGGCTTGGAGGATTTTATCGCCTTCCTTGCGTTTGCGCACTTCCACAGGCATGTTCTGCGTATTTTTTATATCGTCCAATTCCTGCATTTCGACGCCCACCATACCGGTGAGCCGTTTGAGGTAATCGTTGGTAAGCAAGCGCAGATGCGGATTGTTGGTGCGGCCCAAAACAAGGATGCGGATTTTCATGCCGGTGATTCTGTGGCCATAAAGATAAAACAAAGCGGGGAAATGCCGGCAAGCGCGGAAATTTTATGCGTTTGTTTTCCAAAACCGTCGCTTGGCCAAAGGGCACGAAGCGGTGGCAGGAGGCCCTAGCGGAGCGGAAACGGGGTAATTGGAAATCAACATTTCCGTTCGATAAGTTCCAGGATTAGGCGGGTGAGCTTATTAATATCACCATCAATGGTTCCTTGTATATACCGGTCATAAACGCTTTGGTCGTCCGGCGGATTTAAATTAAGCATAATTCCTTTTTCCAAGGCCAATAACCTGATAAACTCTCTTTGTGCTCGTCCGTTTCCTTCCCTGAACGGGTGTAAATGATTAACAGCATCCAATATTTCTGCAAGTTTCCGGGCTATGTTTTCCAAGTCATTCTCCGATAGTTTTTTGTAGTCCGAAATCAATGAATCAATGTATTTGAAGGCATGTTCGAAATGTGTTGTCGGGAAAAACGGATTGCCTTCCTTGGCTATTTCCACTCTCCGTTTTTCGCCCGCCCAGGCATAAACATTTGGAATAGATAGCGGTGAATTTCAAAAAGACTATGGATGCCTTCTATTTGTATAGGATTATCATAAAGTTCTTGAAGACGTTTAGCCACCGCTCCGCTTTCAAAGAAAAGCAATGCTTCCGGGTCCTTGATGCCGGCCAGATTTTTTAGCGTACCGGTTTCGGGGTAGATGTAAAAATATTCGGGGTCAACAAACTTGTAATTTTCATTCATAGGCCTTGGCTTTGGCCAGGCGGGCAAGTTCTTGTTTGCTGATTTTTCCGGCCGAATAATCACGAATAATTCGAATGGCCCGGGCGGTGGGTTTAAAACCCTCGTACATATTGCTACCAATCGCATAGGCCGCCTTTTCCAAGGTTTTGACATCGGTAAATTGAACGCCCATAATGCGCCGGTTTTTCCTGTCGATTTTCAGGGTTTTAAACATTGGGTTTTATAGTTGCCGTCATTACAAAGATAAACATTTCCGGGTAATTGGGCGGACTTGCGGGTTATACTGTGGTTACTTGGTAATATATGTGGCAGGGGAAACCGGAACCGTATTTCCCCTTCTCACTTCCACAGGCGGGCGGTTGGTGGAGTAAAGTTAGGAAATTTTTTATGCACTGGCGGGGGCGGGAGACGATGGCGGGATGATAGGATATTTTTCTAATCAATAGGAATACCAATAATTTTATGCGTTAGAAAAGTCATTAATTTTTTATTTAAAGGATGACATAATTTTTTAGGCGAATGACATGGGCCTCCAGGTAAAAAAATTTTTGAAATAATCTTCCCTTGTATTGAAACCTCAAAATAAGTATTTGATAAACCATAACATACA